>JACVRU010000026.1 GCA_014534295.1 Thermoleophilia bacterium
CTATCCGGACAAGCGCTATACCGAGCCGGAGGTCAGAGCAGGATCGGCAGGACGAGCCCGGCGGGGCATCCTCGCGCGACCAGGTCGACTGCGGCATCGAGGCTGACGTCCACGCGGGCCGCGACGACGATGCACTCGGGCTCGTCGCAGCCCGCGTGCCGGAGCTCCTCGAGCCGGCACAGGATCGCATCCACGATCTCGCCCTCCGAGAGGTCCTCCACGTCCAGCGCCGACGTCACCTGCTTGCATGCCATCTCCCGTTGGAGTCGCCCGAGTGCGAGGGAGATTCAGACGATTCGAACGAGCGGGGCTGTCTCGAAGGGCGAGCGCCACGGGATGCCGGCCCGCGCGTAGGCGGCCGGCGGAATCGAGAGATCCGCGACGTAGAGGGTGCCTGCGGCGCCGCCCCGGAGCGCTCGCTTCGGAGCGGCCAGCGTCAGCGTCGCCTCGGCCTCGACGCGGGGCTCGTGCAGCAGCCCCGAGGGCAAATCGAGGGAGAGGACGCGCCGGCCCCGCGACCATTCGATCAGCCGTGCGGCCCCGCCGCGAGGCGACCCCTCCTGCGAGTAGCCGAGCAGCGCGTCGAGCACCAGCTCCACGTCGTCCGGCGGCCCGCCCGGCGCGATCTTCATCGCCTCGAGTATGTGGAGCTGGGCCGCCGTCACGGGCCGGAGCCGGTCGCGCGGGTGGCTCAGCACCACCGTCACCTCGGCGCCGGCGTTCGCGAGGTGGCGAGCGGCGACCAGCCCGCCGCCGCCGTTGCCGCCAGGCCCCGCGAGCACGGTGATGCTCCTTCCCGCGACCCGGCCGCCGAGCAGCCGGCGCGCGAGCTCGGCGAGGTTGCGACCGGCGTTCTCCATCATCCGCTCGAGCGTCAGCCCGAACTCGTCGACCGCGATCCGGTCGAGCTCCCGCATCTGCTCGATGTCGAGCCACGGAAGCTCGGCGGCCGGGACGGTGGCCGAGTAGCCCGCCTCCCCGCGCAGCTCCTCGGGCCACTCGTCCTCCAGCTCGACGCCGAGCCCGTCCGCAACCCGGTTGACGTAGTTGTAGTAGGCGACCACCTGGTTGGCGTCGACGATCGCCCGGTCGTCGAGCCCGGCCTCGCGGAGACGTTCGAGATCGGCTTCCACCATCGCCTCCGGGTGCCGGGTCAGCTTGCAGGCGTAGTCGAGCAGCGCCCGCAGTCTCGGGTCGTAGCCGGCGAATCGTCCGGAGGCGACCGCCTCCGCCAGCGCCGCGTCGCCTGACTCGCGGGCGAGCGCGGCGCCGTGCTGCACCACTCAGTAGTGGCAGTCGTTCGCCGCCGAGACCGCCACCGCGATCGCCTCCCGCTCCGTACGAGAGAGGGGCGACTCGCCGAACATGATCGTCCGGTAGAGGGCGAGGTGCGCCTCCAGCGCGGCCGGATTGAGCGAGTGAGAGGCGAGAATGTGCGCCATCGTCGCGCTCTCGGGCGTGGTGCGGACCCAGGTCATGCCCTGATTCTCGCCGAAGCCGCGTTCACGACCGGTTCGATGACGCGGAGTGCCGCGGCGATTCCCGGCCCGTACGATCCTCAGATGGACGACGCCGCTCTTCTCGCGAGCGCGCGCGACGGCAACGTCGACGCCTTCGCGGAGCTGGTCCGCCGCTACGAGCATCGAGTTCGAGCGGTGCTGTTCAGACTGCTCGACGACGACCGCGACGTCGAGGAGGCGACCCAGGACGCCTTCGTCCAGGCGTGGCGCAACCTCGATCGGTTCCGCGGCGACGCGGCCGTGTTCACCTGGCTCTACCGCATCGCCGTCAACGAGGCGCTGGCGCGGTTACGTCGCAAGAAGCTCGCCACCACTGACCTGGACGAGCTCGCGGAGACCGCCCACGCCGCAGCCGATCCCGCCGAGGCACCCGAGCAGGCTGCCGAGGCCCGCGAGCTGCGGGCCTTCGTCGCCGGCTCGATCCGGAAGCTCCCGCCCGACTATCGCGCACCGCTCGTGCTCCGAGACGTAGTCGGCCTCTCCAACCAGGAAGTGGCGGACGTCCTCGAACTCTCGCTCGCGGCGGCGAAGAGCCGTATCCACCGGGCGCGGATGCAGATCCGCGTCGAGCTCGAGCGCTGGGAAGCCGAGGGTGGTCAGGAGGCGCCGCTGACCAACCGGCCGTAGGAGCGGGTGCCGCGGCTCGGCAGCACGGCTCCCGCCGCGCGGCGCGGCGAGTGCGTCCACCGGACCGTCTTCCGTACCCAGCCGAAAGCGCCGGCGTGCAGTTGCGGCCGCTCGGCTGCGAAGACGACGAGCGCCGAGCCGCCGCCGGGAAGCTCGACGCCGAAGGCCCGCATCGTCGGCCCGAGCGGGGTCGTCGCCCGTGTCTGCCACACGAACGTCGCCTCGAGGCCGCGGACGTCGCCGAGCCTCGTCGTCTGGGTGTAGAGCAGGGTCAGTCCGCGGCCGTGCGGCGGCCGCAGCGTCCGGCCCGCCAGCCGGCCGAACTCCGAGCCCGTCACGGGCAGGGGTCGGTCCAGGTAACGAACCGAGATGAACGCCGGATGCCGCGAGCGGTTGTCCGACAAGAGCTGTGCCCACGTCTCCGAGTTCGTCCGCTTCCACCACCCCGGATAGCGGAACTCCAGCGTTCCGTCCGCGTATCGGCCGTCGAGCCAGACGGGGACGGTGGCCTCGGCGGTCGGCTCGGTCGTCGCCTGGCGGGCGTTCGCCGCCTCCCGGGGCTCCCGGTCGCCGGCGCAGCCCGCGGCCGCGAGCGCGACCAGCAGCGGGGCCAGGCGGGACATCGCTAGCGGACGATCCGCGCGTCCGGTCGAAAGGCGGCGACGGCGAACCAGAACGGCTGGTCGAAGGCCACGAGCTCGCCGTCGTGCAGCACCTCCGCCGAGCCGACGTCGCGCCCGCCCGCTACGGAGTCGTCGTCCAGCGACGAGGACACGCCCGCGCGCCACTGAACAGTCAGCTCCTCGCCGCCCACGTCGATCTCGACGACCTTCCGCTCGCGCAGCACCGAGAAGGGCACGACCACGGTCTCGCCGCCGCGCTCGACGAGGACGACCCGCTCCTTGGGCGGCAGCCGCTCGTCGTCCGAGTTCTGCACCGGGAAGAAGGGCGGACTGTCGACGCTGTCGTACCCGGCGTAAGGGTTCCGACCGTACGCACGGGAGTGCCCGGTATCCCGGGAGAGCACCCGACCGTCAGGATGCTCGCGGACGAACTGCTCCCACGCCACGATCCGCGAGGGCAGCTGCTCGAGCCTCTCGCCGGTGAGCTCGCCCACGAGCGCCTCGCCGCCGAACTGCTGCCACCACGACTCCGTCTGCCGGTCGTACATGACCAGGTCGGAGTTGCGCAGGTTGCCGGTGGTCCCGAAGTCGAGCGTCCGGCCGTCGAGCCGGCGGTCGAAGGCGATCGCCGTGTTGCAGAGCGGGCAGAAGGTGACGGCGACCGGGGCGCCGCCGACGACGTCGTTGACGATCTCGTGCCAGATCAGGATCTGGATCGGGTACGCGCGCGCGTCACCGCTCACCTCGAGCGCGATCACCGGCTCGCGCGGCTCGAGGAAGTCCACCTCGTCGGCGGAGACGAAGCTCGGCTCGTCGATCGCCGGGATACCGTCCTTCGGCGGGCCGCCGGACATGAACTCGTCGAAGTGGACGCTGTGCCTCGAGAAGTCGGTCTCCCAGCCGGCCGTGAGCGACCGGGAAGGCGGGCCGCCTTCGCCGAGGCCGGGCCCCGGATCGGGAAGCGTCGCGAGGTCCCGCTCGATCTCGCGGAGCTTCTCCGCGTCGGACTGCCCGCCGCCGCCGCAGCCGGCCGCGGCGAACGCAATGACAATGCCGATCGCGACAAGTCGCACCATGGTCCAAGTCTGATGCGTCTCGGCGCCGCCTCGATGCGGCGCATCGATTCCCGCTCCCCGGGGCATCCGAACGCAGATGGACCTGATCGACCGCAGCGACGTGCAGCGCCTGCTCGACCTGGGCGCCCAGCTCGTCGACGTGCTACCCGCCGACGAGTACGCCGAGGACCATCTTCCCGAGGCGATCAGCCTGCCGCTGAAGCAGCTCGACGCGGAGACAGCGCGCCGGCTCGACCGCGAGCGGCCGGTGATCGTCTATTGCCACGACTACCAATGAGACATGAGCCCACGGGCCGCGGCGCGGCTCGCGACCATCGGGTTCGAGCAGGTCTACGACTACACCGCCGGCAAGGCGGACTGGGCTGCAGCCGGCCTACCGCTGGAGGGCACCGGAGCCGCGATCCCGCGCGCGGGCGACTTCGCACGCCGCGACGTACCCACCTGCACGCTCCACGACGACCTCCGCACCGTGCGTGATCGCGTACGGGACTCCGGCTGGGACCTCTGCATCGTGCTCGACTCGAACGGCGTCGTGATCGGCCGGCTCGGCCGGGCCGCGCTCGCGGCTGACGACCACCGCAGCGTCGAGGCCGCCATGTCGGCCGGGCCGGGGACGATCCGGCCCAACGTCCCGCTCGAGCGGATCGTCACGCGGCTCCGCGAGCGGAACCTCCACAGCGCCGTGGTCACCACCTCCGACGGCCGCCTTGTCGGGGTGCTGCGCCGCGACGACGCCGAATCCCGCGCGGGCGACGATGCATCGAAGCAGACATGAGCGATCGAGCCGAGATCGAGATCCTCTTCTTCGACGACTGCCCCAACTACCGGGACGCGATCGATCTCGTCCGCCTCCTGCTCGCGGAGTCGCACTTCGACGCGGATCTGAAACTGACATTGGTCGAGGAGCCGGAGCGGGCGAGGGAGCTGCGCTTCCTCGGCTCGCCGACGATCCGGGTCAACGGGCGCGACGTCGAGCCCGGCGCGGACGAGCGCGAGGACTACGTGTTGGCCTGCCGGGTCTACCAGACGGAGCACGGGCCGGGCGGAGTGCCCGACCCGCGCTGGATCGTCTGGGGGCTCGAAGCAGTGGCGGCGTAGCGTCTCAGGCCGCGCGGCGGAGGTGGCGCAGCTCGCTGTGCTCGAGCGGCCGGGCCGCGAGCCGCCGCGAAACGAGGTAGAAGAACACCCCCGCGGTCATGCCGAGGATCGCGTGGGCGAGCCACCAGACCCACTGCGGGCTGACCAGGTCGGTGGTGAACAGCGTCGACTCCGGGTCGTTCAGCGGCAGGATCCCGTAGCGCATGATCGCCCAGAGCCCGAGGCCGTAGGCGACGCCGGCCGTGACGAGCGTCGCCAGGCCGCGCAGCCGGAGCAGCGTCGCGACCGCCGCGAACATGACGCCGGCGATCATCGAGTTCGTCATGTGGCCGCCCATCCCGAGGATGATCGACCAGATGTTGTCGCCGGGCGCGCCGAACCAGTCGAGCCCGGCGACCCAGGCCCAGATCGCCATCGGCGCATCCCAGAACGTGTGGGCGCTCGAGATCCAACCGTAGACCATCTCGGTCATCGCCATCATCATCCCGGCGAGCATCCCGCCGACCGCGCCGACGGCCATGACGCGTCGCGTGTTCATCACGGTTCCTTTCGTCGCTTTCACCCTTGGATGCGACCTGGGACGCGAGCGTCGCGTCAGAACGTGACGACCGAGTACCCCTCGTCGACGAGCCGGCGGATGCTGGGATGGTGCGCGTATTCGTCGAGCAGCGGGATCCCTGCCTGCTCGACGGTGTCACGGACGCCGTAGGCCTCGGCGCAGTAGCTGCACGCCCCGGTGACCACGTCGCGCACACGGTCGAAGGCGCGGTGGTACTTGTGCTGCTCGTCGAGCAGCTCGCCGATCCACTGCGTCCCGGCACCGTCGAAGAGCAGCACGACCTCGTCTCCCGCCTCCTTGAACTCGCGGGCCGTGACGAGT
Source organism: Thermoleophilia bacterium (assembly GCA_014534295.1). Taxonomy (GTDB): domain Bacteria; phylum Actinomycetota; class Thermoleophilia; order Gaiellales; family Gaiellaceae; genus JACVRU01. The sequence continues at coordinate 5,825 of JACVRU010000026.1, forward strand.
GCGTTGGCGACTCGCCCCACGCCCTCGCGCGACTCGGTTCCGGCGAGCACGACGATTGCTCCCTTGCTCACGTTTGCTCCTTCCCTGGGGGGTGACGTCTGCGCTCGCCGCCTTCCGCGAGCAGGCGGCCGAGCGAGCTCAGCTGCGCGGCGGCCTGCTGGACGCCGAGGCTGAGCGACGGGTAGGCGTGGATCGTCTGCGCGAGCCGGCCCGCGAACGCGCGCGTGCGCATCGCCAGCGCGCACTCGTGGATCAGCTCGCCGGCGCCCTCGCCGACGATCGTGGCGCCGACGAGCTCGCCGCCGCCGAGCCGGCCGACCAGCCTCCGCCGGGCGGTGACGAGCTTGACGAACCCAGCCTCGCGGCCGGTGATCCGCGCCCGGTCGACCCGGCTCATCGGCAGCCAGAGCGCCTCCACGCCGTCGTGGCGCTCGAGCGCCCCGCGCTCGGTCAGCCCCACACGCGCGATCTCGGGGTCGGTGTAGATCACGGAGGGCACGACCCGCTCGTCGAGCCGTGCCCGCTTCCCCGCCGCGTTGCGGCCGGCAACCACGCCCTCATGGGAGGCGACGTGCGTGAACTGCAGCCCACCGGTCACGTCGCCGCAGGCGAAGACGCCGTCGAGCTTCGTCTCTGCTCGGCCGTCGATCTGAAGGGATGACAGGCCGAGCCGGTCGAGGCCGAATCCTTGGATGACGGGTTGCTGGCCCGTCGCCACGAGCAGCTCGTCGCCCTCCAGCCGCCCTTTCGGTAGCTCGAGCGCAACGCCTCCCTCGCGGCGGGCGACGCCTGTCGCGGTCGTCGCCAGGCGCAGGTCGACTCCCTCCGCGGCGAGTGTCTCGGCGAGCAACTCGCCCGCTTCGGGCTCTTCCCCGGGCAGCAGGCGCTCGGTGCTCTCGACGATCGTGACCTCGGAGCCGAAGCGTGCGAAGGCCTGCGCGAGCTCGATCCCGGTGGCACCGCCGCCGAGCACCAGCAGACGCGCGGGCAGCCGCTCGAGCCGAAAGATCGTCCGGTTCGTCAGGCAGAGCTCGCCGATGCCCGGCAGGTCGGGCAGCGCGGGCTCGCTGCCGGTGGCGACGACCAGCCGGCGGAAGCGAACGGGCCTGGTATCCACGTCGAGCTCGTTCCGCCCCGTCAACGCCGCGCTGCCGTGGATGACCTCAATCCCGAGCCGCTGGAAGCGCTCGTCCTGCTCGTCCTCGGCGATCCGCGCGACCGTCGCGTCCCTCACGGCCCCGACCCGGGAAAAGACGACCTTCGGGGCGGCGTCGAGGACGCCCGCATCGGCCGCCAGGCGCGCCTGATGGGCAACCCGCGCGAGCGAGACCAGCGTCTTCGAGGGAACGCAACCATAGAAGGTGCAGTCGCCGCCGAGCCGCGCCTCGCGCTCGACCAAGGAGACCGTTGCGCCAGCGTGTCGTGCGGCGAGCGCGGCGGTCAGGCCCGCGGTTCCTCCTCCGATGACTGCGACGTCGACCACAGCGCTGTCAGATGACGTGAATTTCCTCAGGGGTTCTGCGTATCCAACCTTCGGTATGAACGAACGAAACTTCGACGTGACCGTGATCGGCGGCGGGCCCGCCGGCGAGGTCGCCGCCGGCAAGCTCGGCGAGGCCGGTCTCTCGGTGGCGCTCGTCGAAAGCCACCTGATCGGCGGCGAGTGCTCCTACTACGCCTGCATGCCCTCGAAGGCGCTGCTGCGTCCGGCCGAGGCGCTGGCCGAGGCGCGCCGCGTCCCCGGGGCCGCCGAGGCCGTCACCGGGCAGCTCGACGTCGAAGCAGTTCTCCGCCGCCGCGACCAGATCGTCCACGGCCTCGACGACTCCGACCAGGTGCCTTGGCTCGACGAGCGCAACGTGACCGTCGTCCGCGGGCACGGAGTGCTCGACGGCGAGCGGCGCGTGCGCGTCGGCGACGAGCTGCTGCTCGCCGAGCGGGCGGTTGTGATCGCGACCGGCACCGGCGCCGCCATGCCGCCGCTCCCCGGCCTGTCCGAGGCGGCCGTGTGGACGAACCGGGAGGCGACGACCGCGGCCTCGGTCCCCGAGCGCCTCCTGATCATGGGCGGCGGGGTCGTCGGCGTCGAGCTCGCCCAGGCGTGGGCGTCGCTCGGGTCGAAGGTGACCCTGCTCGAGCTGTTCGAGCGCATCCTCGTCCGCGAGGAGCCGTTCGCCGGCGCCGAGGTCGAAGCCTCGCTGCGCCAGCTCGGGGTCGACGTTCGCACCGGCGCGGAAGCCGTTCGGGTCGAGCGCCGCGACGGGACGGTCACGATCGAGCTCGCCGACGGCAACCGCGTCGAAGGGGACGAGCTGCTCGTGGCGATCGGCCGGCGGGCGCTGACCGGCGATCTCGGTCTGGAAACGGTCAAGTTGCAGCCGGGCGCGCCGATCGAGGTCGACGACGGCATGCGGGTGCCGGGCCGCGACTGGCTCTACGCGATCGGCGACGTCAACGGCCGCTCGCTCCTCACCACCCACATGGGCAAATACCAGGCCCGGATCGCCGCCGAGAACATCCTCGGCGGCCACGCGCGAGTCGCCCGCCCCGCGCAGGGCCCCCTCGCGCCGCGCGTCGTCTTCACCGACCCGCAGGTCGCCGCCGTCGGGCACACGCTCGAGTCCGCCGAGCGGACCGGCATCGCCGCAGTGGCCGTCGACCACGCCACCGGCGGCAGCGCCGGCTCCAGCTTCTACGGCCGCAAGGTCGCGGGCACGACCCGGCTCGTCTTCGACGCCGACCGCGACGTGCTCGTCGGCGCGACCTTCGTCGGCCCCGACGTCGCCGAGATGCTCCACGCCGCCACGATCGCGATCGTCGGCGAGGTCCCCGCAGCCCGGCTCGCGCACGCCATCCCCGCCTTCCCGACGCGCAACGAGATCTGGCTCCGGCTGCTCGCCAAGTACGAGCAGGCCGAGCGGCCGAGGCAACTCCGCGCGGCCGGCTAGCAGTCAAGAACCTCAGCCTGCGTCGAGGAGCTTGCGGAGGAGCGTACGAAGCTGTCGGTGGCCGTGGGCGCCGAGGGTCTCGGTGATGCGGTGCTCGATGCCTTCGATGGTCGTGATGCCGGCGGCGATGCAGGCCCGGCCCTTGTCGGTGAGTACGACCAGCTTGGCCCGGCGGTCGGTCGGGTCCGGGCGGCGTACGACGTACTCGAGCTCTTCGAGCTCGTCGACGAGTTCGCCCATTGCCTGGGGTGTGATGTTCGCTCCTCGCGCCAGCTCGGTCAGGCGCGATCCCTCGGGCCTGATCTGGGCGAAGACGGCGGAGTGCGACGGCTTCTGTGGGAAGCCGGCGCCGACCACCCCGTCGACGATCTTGAATCCGAGCAGGCTGTACGCCTGTCCCAGCATCGCGATCGTGTTCAGCTGCTGTTTCACCAGGCCTTGACGACGGGGTCGCGAATATCCTAAGGTAGCCTGAATATCAGGGTACCTTAGCGACGGCACGGAGGCAGCTCGATGACCGACAGAGCACACGACCCTGCGGGACGACGTGGAACGACCCGGCTGACGCTACCGCTGTGGCTCGTGCTGGTCGGCGGCGCTATCGTCATCGTCGGCGTTCCTATCCAGGCGTTCACGATCGCCGCCTACGTCCGAGGGGCAGGGGAGGGCGCGATCGACGCGCATCTCATGGGCTCGTTCTTCGTCCACGTCGGGCAGCTGCTGATCGTCGTCGGCGCGATCTGGGCGTGGTGGGGGCGTTGGACGCAGACGCTGCTGGCCGTCGCCTTCCTCGTCCTCGCAGTCGCCCAGCTCGCCTTCCTCGGCGATACGGGCCGGTCGGGCGGCTGGGTCAACGGACTGCACGGCTTCCTCGCGCTCGTAATCCTCCTGGCCGGCGGCTGGTACGCCACCCGGGCGTGGAGCGAACTTCGCACGCGCGAACGGGAGGCGATCCCGACGATGGAGGCCGCCTGAGCTCGAGATGAGGCGAGCGGCAGCGGTCACGACCTGGGTATACGCCGCCGGGTTCGGCCTGTCGGCGCTGCCGGTGGCGAAGCACCTCAACGACAAGGGATACCTCCCCAGCTTCCGTGACTGGTTCACGTTGTTCGGCGGGCCGTGGTCCAATCGCTTCGCGGGCCACGAGAGCGAGACGCTCGTCGCGCTGCTGATCGCCTTCTTCCTCGTGACGCTCGTCGCGTCCGTGTTCGCGTGGATGTTCTGGCGGGGCTCGGAGCTCGGCGCTGCGCTCAGCCTCGCGTGGCTGCCGGTCGAGGCTGTGTTCTGGTACGGCTTCGCCCTTCCCCTCCCGTGGCTGATCGGCGTCCTCAGGGCGGTGCTCGTCGCCCTTGCCTGGAAGTCTTTCGGCGCAGAGCGCGCAACCAGGACTCCGGCCGAGTCCGCGTAGCAGCCGGCGCCCCGAGACGCTTCGAGCCGGGCCTTGGACGGGGTAGCCGGCGTAGCTCACCGAGATCCAGGCCCTCGCAGGCGGAGCGGCCGTCCCAACTCCGCCGTTCGCCGAACTATCGGCGGGTCTTCTGCGTCTGTCGAGGCTACGCGGCTCTCGGCCGCGCGAGCTCCGCGAGCCAGAGAGTTAGCTTCTGGGGGCTCAAGGGCGGCTGCAGATGGAAGCCCTGGACGGCGTCGCAGGCGTGGTTGGCCAGCGGCTCGAGGAGCGGCTCCGACTCGACCCCCTCCGCGACGATCCTCAGGCCGAGGTTGTGGCCGAGGTCGACGACGGACTTGACGATCGCCGCAGCACCTGCGTCGGTCGTCATGTCCGTGACGAAGGAACGATCGATCTTGAGGACGTCCACAGGGAGCCGGCCGAGCTTCGAGAGGGACGAGTAACCGACGCCGAAGTCATCGATCGCCACGCGGACGCCGATGCTGCTGAGCCGGCCGAGGACGTCGACGGCACGGCCGGGCTCACGGAGCAGCGAGCTCTCGGTGATCTCGAGCTCCAAGCTGGATGGGTCGTTCCCATAACGATCGAGAGCGGCGGCGACGTACTCGGGAAAGGACGCATCGAGCACCTCGAACTCAGTGACGTTGACCGCGATGGTCAGGTCGAGTCCCGTGGACCGCCAGCGACGGGACTGCGCGAGCGCCATCCGCAGCACCTCTCGGGTCAGCTGGCTGAGCAGCCCGGCGTCCCGTGCGAGCCCGAGGAACTCGCCCGGGCCGAGCAGCCCGCGGTCAGGATGCTGCCAGCGCACGAGCGCCTCGACGCCCAGGACCTCGCGGTCCCGGAGGTCGAGCTGCGGCTGGTAGTGGAGGACAAGCTCGCGCGCCTCGAAGGCGTGCCGAAGCTGGCCGATGAGCAGGAGCCGATCCGACGTGTAGTGATCGACCTCGTGTGTGTAGACGACCGGTGCCCGCGCCTCCTTGCTCGCGTACATGGCGATGTCCGCGTGACGCGTCAGTTCGGCGAAGTCACGCCCGTGCTCTGGGAAGATGGCGATACCGACGCTCGGCTCCACCTGGAGCTCGAGCTCCCCCACCGAGAAAGGCGCCCGGGTGACTGCCGCGACCTCTTCGGCGAGTGCGATAGCTGCCTCCTCGTCATGGGCCTCCAGCGAGAGGATCGCGAACTCGTCGCCGCCGAGCCGCGCGACCAGCGCGCGTTCTTCGAGCGCCCTGCCGAGGCGCCATGCGAGCTCCTGGAGCAGGACGTCGCCCGTGGGATGGCCGAGCGTGTCGTTGATCTCCTTGAATTTGTCGAGATCGATGATCATCAGGCTGAAGGGGCGTTCCTCCGCACCCATGCCCGCGAGCGTCTCCGCAACGATCGCCTCGCACGCGGCCCGGTTGGGCAAGCCGGTGAGGTGGTCGTGCAGCGCCTGCCGCTCGACCTCGAGCATCTGGCCCTGGAGCCGCTTCGCCACTCGCCGGAACGAGGGCACCAGCACGAGGTAGAGCAGCAGCAGAGCGCCGAGAAGCGTGGCAGAGACGGGCAGGTATACGGCGCGGGCCGCGCGGCCGATCGGCGCGTACTCGCGCGCCAGCCCGAGAACGCCGATGACGCGCCCGTCGACGCGGATGGGCGCGTACGTCTCGAGGACATCCACCGGAGGCGTTTTCGGCCGCGCGGTGCTCATCGTCCCACGCACGGCGCCGGTCGTGCCGGCGAGCGCCGCGTCGACCCGCTCGGGGTAAGGCGCGGGTACGCCGATCAGGCGACCGTCCGTGGAGTAGATGATCATCCCGTCGGGCCGGTACAGCTCCGCTCGTAGGCCGCCACCCTGAAGCACCTGCGTACGGACGAGGCGGTCGATCGCGGCGAGCCTTGGCGCAGGGACGTCGTCGGCGAAGTCGGCCCGGCTGAGCCCGCCGGCCAGGATCGAGTCGGCGACGAAGCGAGCCTGCTCGGCGGCCGAGCGCTCGTGCTGCCTCAGCTCGGCATGCCGCATGAAGAGGAGGATGGCCGCCGCGGCGAGTCCGAGCGCGATTGCCGTCGCCGCGATGAAGCGCCAGGTCAGGCCAGCTCCTCGGCTGCGGACCGGCACGACGCCGAGGCGGCTGCGAGGGGAAGAGCGTGGCAGGTCGGGCACGGGCGGTCGGGTCCGCCGCGGCATCTCGCTCACTTCTTCTCGTGCCCGCGGTCGGCGTGATCCGGGGGACCCGCCGACGGCGCCTGGCCGCCTCCGTCGTTCTCGCTCGCGGGATTGGTCTCTCCGGCTTGTGGCGGCCGGCCCTGGCCCTCCGGGCTCTGGTCGTTGCCTTGGCCCCGGCCGTTCCCGCTGGTCCCGTCTTGGCCCTTCTCCTTCTCCCTGTCCTGGCCCTGGCCCTGCCCCTCGCCCTGGCCCTTCTCGTTGTCGCGGACCTCGGCCGGGCCCTTGTCGCCGCCCTGGCCCTTGTCCTTGGACTGGCCGCGATCCTGCTTCTGATCCTTCCCCTTCGCCTCGTCCTTGGGCTCGGGCTTGGCCGGGCTCTGGCCACCGGCCGCGCTCTTGGGCGCGGGCTCGCCGGTCCCGCCCCGCGGCGGCGCCGGCGTCACGGCGGGGGCAGGCCCTGCGGACGCCGCCGGCTCAACGGTCAGGGGCGCGGACGCGACGTGGGCCCCGGGCGGCTCTGCCTCGGGCTCGCTGGGGTTGGGGGGCTCCACCGGCACTGCCTCGTCCGCGTGATTTTCAGCCGCCGGCCGGCCGGGAGCCGTGGGTGCGCCGGATTCCTCCTGGCCGATGGCGCCACGCGCCGACGTAGCCTCCTCGGGCGCGACCTCGCGCGCGAGCGGCTCGCGCACGGACGGCGGCGCCGAGCCCTCGCCGCCGCCCAACCCGGGCGGGGCGGCGCCCACCGAGTCGCCGAGCTCGTAGCTGAACAACCCGGCGGGGAGGAAGGCAGCGCTGACCCGCTCGACCGCGTTCGCGGGGAGGGCGATGCTGGTCAGCCCGAACAGCGGAATCAGCATGCCGGCTGCGAGCGCCGCGGAGCTCCGCGAGAGCAGAACCCGGAGCTGGGCCGTGCGGTGCTCGCCTTCCGGACCGTTTAGTGGGAACTCGAGCTCGACGGACGATGCCCCGATCGCGATCGCCTCGAGCTTGCCGCGCAGCATGAGGAGCGCGACCCGCCAATGCCGTCGCAGCTCCTGCTCGTACGCCCGCTCGTGCGCACGCTTTCCGCGGAGGCGTCCTCCAGGCGTGTGCGTGAGGGTCGGGTCGGTCGCCGACGGCAGGGGGAGGACGATCCGGACGCGCCGCTCGTCGATCGCGAACCGGATCACCGCCTCGGCGGTGTCCTCGCTGATGAGGAACTCACGCGCTCCGTGCGCCTCGAGCAGGGACCGCAGGTGATGCTGCGTGCGCACGACGCTGACGCTGCTCGAGCGCCCGTACCGACCCGCTCGGGTGACCGCAGTGGCTTGTTGCATGAGCCTCGACTCTGGGTTCGGAGAGCGATCCTTCTCTCGTCACCCTAGGCGAGGGGGGCCGGGTCCTCTCTCCCCCGCGAGAGGGATCCGTCGCGAGCGCAGTTCACGCCCGTCGTTCAGGGCGTCTCGTCCTAGGCCTCAGGGCGCCCGGATTGCTGCCCTACCTCCCGCCGGCAAGATGAGTTCGTCGGCGTCGGGGAGTCTCTTTGGTGCTGAAGGTCAACCGGCGACCACCCGGAAGGAGCACCGGCCATGTCACTCGCCCGCGTCCAAAACTTTTCCATCTCGCTCGACGGTTTCGGCACCGGCGAGCCTCAGAACCTCGACGAACCGTTCGGCCACGCCGGCGAGCGGCTGCACGAATGGATGTTCCTCACCCGGTGGTGGCGCGAGCTGGTCGGCCAGCCCGGCGGCACCCGCGGCGTCGACGACGCTTTCGCGCGCCTGCACGGCCCTGGGGTCGGCGCCGAGATCATGGGTGCCGGAAAGTTCGGCTACCCCGGCTGGCACGAGGATCCGGATTGGAAGGGCTGGTGGGGCTCCAACCCGCCGTTCCACACACCGGTCTTCGTCCTCACCCATCACCCGCGGCCACCGATCGAGATGGAGGGCGGCACGACCTTCCACTTCGTCGACGCTTCGCCCGCGGAGGCGCTCGAGACGGCCCGCGAGGCTGCGGACGGTCAGGACGTACGC
>JACVRU010000097.1 GCA_014534295.1 Thermoleophilia bacterium
GCTCCAAGCCTCCTCGGCCTGCGCGCGCGGCGCTTTCGCGCCCGGCGCTCCGGCGATGAACGCTTCGGCTGCGGTGGGGCGCCTCGCGACGGGCGGGATGCGCGCCTTCGGCGCATCGATCCTGGCCGTCCGAAAGCATCTGGCTTGACCGTTCTGCCTTCTACTGACCTGGCGCGGGCCGTGGCGATCATCCTCGACGGGAATGCGCGCTGGGCCGAGCAGCGAGGGCTGCCGGTGGCGGAGGGCCATCGAGCCGGGACGCGGGCCGTCAGGCGGACGGTCGAGGCAGCGATCGAGCTCGGCGTCACATCGCTCGCCCTCTACGCATTCTCGACCGAGAACTGGCTGCGCCCCGCCGACGAAGTGGCCGACCTGATGGAGATCTTCGGCGAGACGATCGACCGCGAGCTGCCGGACCTCGCCGCGCAGGGCGTCCGCACGCGCTTCGTCGGGCGGCGCGACCGCGCGCCGGACGAGCTCCAGGCGAAGATGCGCGACCTCGAGGAGACGACCTCCGCCAACGACCGGCTCCACCTCTGGATCGCCTTCGACTACGGGGGCCGCGCGGAGATCGTCGACGCCGCCCGCGCGATTGCGGAAGCGGGCGGCGAGATCGACGAGGAACGGTTCGGCGCGTACCTGTACGCCCCCGAGATGCCCGATCCGGACCTGCTCATCCGCACCTCGGGGGAGCTGCGGATCTCGAACTTCTTCCTCTGGCAGCTCGCGTATGCCGAGCTCGTGTTCGTCGATACGCTCTGGCCGGACTTCGGCGAGGAGCAGCTTCGGTCCGCGCTCGAGGACTACGCCCGCCGGCGGCGACGCTTCGGCGGCCGGTGAAGGCGCTCGTCAACCGGATCGCCGTCGCGGCAGTCGCGCTGCCGGTGGTGTTCGGGCTCGTCTACGCCGGCGGCTGGGCGCTCCTCGGGCTCGGGCTCGTCGCAGCCCTGATCGCCGTCCACGAGTACGCCGAGCTGATCCGGCCGCTCCGGCCGCTCGTGCTGGCCGCGTACGTCGGCGCCGCCGCGATGCTCGTGGGAGCCTCGCTCGGGGGGCTGCGTTGGCTCCTCGCCGGGCTCCTGGCGACGCTGCTGGTCGCGTTCGTGCTGCAGGGCCTCGCCGGCACGAGCCAGCCCGCGACGGTCTCGGTCGGCTCGACGATGCTCGGCGCGGCCTGGATCGGCCTCGGCCTAGGCCACCTCCTGCTGCTCCGCGACCTCGAGCACGGGGTCCTGGCGATCTTCACCGTGCTGCTCGCGGTGTTCGCGGCCGACACGTTCGCCTTCTTCGGCGGCCGGCTCCTCGGCAGGCACCGGATGGCGCCGGTCATGTCGCCACGGAAGACCTGGGAGGGGTTCGCCGTCGGCACGCTCGCCGCCGTCGCGGTCGCGTTCTTCGCCATCTACCCGGACCGCGACGTGTTCCTGAGCGTGTGGCAATCGCTGGTGCTGGGGGTCGTGATCGCGCTCGCCGCCGCGCTCGGCGACCTGTTCGAGTCGGCGATCAAGCGGGACATGGGCGCGAAGGACTCCGGGCGCCTCCTCGGCGCCCACGGCGGCATCCTCGACCGTCTCGACGCGCACCTCTTCGCCGCCCCCGCGGCGTACTACCTGATCGCAGCGCTCGGCCACGGCTGAGTCCCTGGCTCTGAGCCACTAAGCCTCTTTCGCGGCTCGGCTCCCTCACCAGACTGTCAAGACCGGCCCAAGCGGACGGCTTGTGGCTCAGAGCCACAGACTCCCTGCGGGCTACGCTGTCCCGCGTGAAGCGGGTCGCGCTCCTCGGGGCAACTGGGTCGATCGGCCGTCAGGCCCAGGAGATCGTCGCGGCCCACCCGGGCCTCGAGCTCGTCGCCGCCTCGTCCGGGTCGACGCCGATCGGCGGGCTCGCGCCGCACACGCAGGTCGGAGGCGACCTGACCGAGCTGCTCGAGCGCTCCCATCCCGACGTCGTCCTCAACGCCGTCGTCGGCTTCGCCGGCCTGCCGGCCACGCTCTGGACGCTCGAGCGCGGCTTCGAGCTCGCGCTCGCGAACAAGGAGAGCCTCGTCGCAGCCGGGCAGCTGGCGCTCTCGGCCCGGGAGCGGGGCGGAGGCCCGATCCTGCCCGTCGACAGCGAGCACTCGGCCGCCTTCCAGTGCCTGGAGGGCCACGAGCGGGAGACGGTGACAAAGCTGGTGCTGACCGCCTCCGGCGGGCCGTTCCGCGGCCGGACGCGTGCGGAGCTGGAGCAAGCGACGGTCGAGGAGGCGCTCGCGCACCCGACGTGGCGGATGGGGCCGAAGATCACGGTCGACTCCGCCACCCTCGCGAACAAGGGCCTCGAGTTGATCGAGGCGCACTTCCTCTTCGGGCTCGACTACGACCGAGTGGACGTCGTCGTCCACCCGACCTCGACGGTGCACGCGCTCGTCTGGTTCCGGGACGGCGCGGCGCTGGCCCACCTGGGCTTTCCCGACATGCGCGTGCCGATCTCGTACGCGCTCACCCATCCCGAGCGGGCGGCGACGCCCGTGGAGCCGCTCGACCTGGCGGCGGCGACGCTCGAGTTCGAGGCGCCGGACCTGGACACGTTCCCGCTGCTCGGGCTCGCGCGAGAGGCCGGCGAGCGGGGCGGCACCTATCCCTGCGCGTACAACGCGGCGAACGAGGTGGCGGTCGCCGCGTTCCTCGAGGGGCGGCTGCCCTTCCTCGCGATCGCGGACGTCGTCGAGCGGGCGCTCTCGACCGTCGACGGCGCCCCGGCGGCGGACCTCGACGAGCTCGTGCTCGCCGACGCCGAGGCGCGCCGAGCCGCGGAGGCGGTGCTGGAGCCCGTCGCGTGAACCTGACCATCGCCATCCTCGGCCTGGCCGGCCTCGTCTTCGTGCACGAGTTGGGTCACTTCGTCGTCGCCCGCCTCGTCGGCATGTCGCCGCGGAAGTTCTACGTCGGCTTCCCCCCGGCCCTCGTGCGCGTGCGGCGGAAGGGGATCGAGTACGGGATCGGCGCGATCCCGCTCGGGGGCTACGTGAAGATCCCGGGGATGCACCGGCCGGCGCCGTCCGATCTGGACGCTCACCTGGCACGGGCGGTGGAGGAGGAGCCGGTGCTCGCGAACACGGTGGAGCGGGTCCGCAGACCCCTGAATTCCGGAGACCTCGAGGCGACGGCCCGCGTGCTCCCCGAGCTCGAGGCGGCAGTGGAGCTCTCGTCCGTGTCGGACGGCGCGCGGCGGAGCGCGCAGCGGGGCCTGAACGAGGTGCGCGACGGGCTCGGAAGGGACGCGTACTGGCGGCAGCGAACCTGGAAGAAGGTCGCCGTCATCTTCGCTGGCCCGGGGACCAACCTCCTCGTCGCGCTCGGGCTCTTCACCGCGCTGTTGATGCAAGACGCGTGGCAGATCGGCGTGCGTCTCCAGGCCGCCGCGGACGGTTCCGCGACCACGCGCATCGAAGAGGTCCTGCCCGGGACGCCGGCCGAGGACGCCGGCCTCCTCGAGGGCGACCGGATCGTCGGCGTCGACGGCACCTCTGTCGGCGCACGCACGCTGCTCGAGCGGATCGCCGCCTCCGAGGGCCGCCCGCTGGAGCTCACGGTGGGGCGCGAGGACGACACGCTCACCACCCGCGTCGCGGCCGAGCAGCGGGGCGGCCTGTCGCCGGGGGCCGCGGTCGAGCGCTCGGCGCGGATCACCTGGCACGTGACGAAGCAGATCGCGCTCTTCTTCCCGCGGCTTGCGCGCGGGGAGGGCGCAAACGAGGTCTCGAGCCCGGTCGGCATCGCCCAGGTCTCCTCCGACGCGCTCGCGCAGGGATTCGACGACTTCCTGTTCGTGCTCGGCCTGATCAGCCTCTCGCTCGCGCTCCTGAACCTGCTGCCGCTGCTCCCCCTGGACGGGGGCCACATCATGTTCTCGCTGATCGAGGCGGCCCGCGGGCGCGCCCTGGGCCGCGTCGTCTACGAACGGGTGTCGATGGTCGGGATCGTGTTCGTCCTGATGCTGTTCGCGATCGGCCTCTCCAACGACATCGGATAGCCGGAAACCACCCGGTTACACTGGAATTCCCATGGCCAGCGAGCGACAGATCGCGGTCGGCGGAGTGGCGATCGGCGGCGGCGCGCCCGGCGTCGTCCTGACGAGGACGCTGACGAAGACCCACGCGGGCGAGGCGACGACGGCGCAGATCGCCGCGCTCGCGTCCGCGGGCTGCGAGGTCGTTCGCGTCGCCGTGCCGAAGCTGGAGGACGCGGACGCGCTCGCGCGGATCGTCCGCTTCTCTCCGATCCCGGTGATCGCCGACATCCACTTCAACGCGAGCCTCGCCCTGCGGGCGATCGACCAAGGCGTCGCCGCGGTCCGGATCAACCCCGGCAACATCGGCGGCCCCGACAAGGTCGCCGAGGTCGTGAAGAAGGCGAAGGCGGCCGGCATCCCGATGCGAATCGGCGCCATCTCGGGCTCGCTGCCGAAGCACCTGGGCGAGCTCGCGCACAGGGACCAGGCCGAGGCGCTCGTCGAGGCGGCGCTCGAGGAGGTGCGCCTGCTCGAGCAGCTCGACTACCGCGATTTCAAGCTCTCCGTCAAGTCCAGCCACGTCCCGACGATGATCCGGGCCTACCGGATGCTCGCCGAGCGCGTCCCGTACCCGCTCCACCTGGGCGTGACCGAGGCGGGGACGCCGTTCGCCGGCGGGATCAAGAGCGCGGTCGGCATGGGCGCGCTGCTCGTCGACGGGATCGGCGACACCGTGCGGGTCTCGCTGACGGCCGACCCGGTGGAGGAGGTCAAGGTCGCCTGGGAGATCCTCAAGTCGCTGGGCCTCCGCGAGCGCGGGCCGGTGATGATCGCCTGCCCCTCGTGCGGGCGCGACAACGTCGGGGTCCAGACGCTCGCCGAGAAAGTGGAGGAACGCCTCGCCACGTACCCCCAGCACTTCGAGGTCGCGGTCCTCGGCTGCGCGGTCAACGGCCCCGGGGAGGCGGGAGACGCGGACTTCGGCATCGCCGGCGGTCGCGACGTCGGCTTCGTCTACGCCCACGGCCGCGTGCTGAAGAAGGTGTCCTCGGACATCCTCATCGACGAGCTCTTCCACGAGATCGACCGCTGGATCGCGGACGGCATGCAGCGCCCGAAGCGCCTCAAGATGGCCAAGCCGGCCGCGCTGGCGATGGCCGAGGCGTCGATGATCCCGCTCGAATAGCCTCAGCGGTCACCGATGATCGCCCGGGCCTCCAAGCTGTTCCTGCCGACGCTACGCGACGCGCCCGCCGACGCGGAGGCAGCGTCGCACCGGCTGCTCGTGCGCGGCGGCTTCATCCGCCAGGTCGGGGCGGGGCTGTGGACCTTCCTGCCGCTCGGTTGGCGCGTCCACCAGAAGGTCGTCCAGATCATCCGCGAGGAGATCGACGCGATCGGCGGCCAGGAGATGCTCTGCCCGGTGCTCACGCCCGCGGAGCTCTGGGAGCAGACCGGCCGCATCGCCATCCCGCAGCTCTTCAAGCTGAGCGACGGCAGCGGGCGGCCGTTCGTCCTCGCGCTCACGCACGAGGAGACGATGACCTTCCACGGCCGCGAGCTCCAGTCGTACAAGGAGTTGCCCCAGCTCTGGTATCACTTCTCGACGAAAGAGCGCGACGAGCCGCGCCCGCGCGGGGGGCTGCTCCGCGTCCGCGAGTTCATCATGAAGGATTCGTACTCCTTCGACCGCGACGAGGCCGGGCTCGACGCCAGCTTCGAGCGGCACCGACAGGCGTACGAGCGCATCTTTGAGCGCTGCTCGCTCGAGGTCTACTACGTGGACGCGGAGTCTGGGATCATGGGCGGCAAGGAGTCCAAGGGCTTCCTCGCGCCGACCGGCTCGGGCGAAAACGAGCTGATGCGCTGCGAGAACGGGGACTACTTCGCCGACGCGGAGGCGGCGCGGGGCGTGCCGAGGTCGCCGGAGCTCCCGGACCCGCTCGACGCTCCCGAAGAGGTGGAGACGCCGGGCGTGACGACGATCGAGGGGCTCGCGGAGTTCCTCGGCGTCGACCCCGCAGCGACGTCGAAGGCAATGCCCGTCGTCGTCGGCGACCGGCTGGTGCTTGCCCTTGTCCGCGGCGACGACCGGTTGAGCGAGGAGAAGCTGGAGACGTTCTTCGAGTCCGCCTTCCGACCCGCGACGGAGGACGAGGTCCGCGAGACGTTCGGCGCCGGAGGCGGGTCGATCGGGCCGGTCGGGGCAAAGGTCGACGTGATCGCCGACGAGGCCCTCCGCGAGGGTCAGTTCGTCGCGGGTTCGAACCAAGACGGCCGGCACGTCCGCGGCGTCGAGGCCGGCCGCGACTACCAAGCGACGTTCGCGGACATCCGTCAGGCGAAGGCCGGCGACGCGTGCCCGAGCTGCGGCGGCAAGCTGGGGGTCCAGCCGGCGATCGAGGTCGGCCACATCTTCAAGCTCGGGACATTCCACTCCGTCGCCCTCGGCGCCACCTTCCTCGACGAGGACGGGCAGGAGAAGCCGATCGTCATGGGCAGCTACGGGACCGGGCCGGCGCGCACGATCGCGGCCGTCGTCGAGCAGCACCACGACGAGGCCGGCATCCTCTGGCCCGACTCCGTGGCGCCGTACGACGTCCACGTGGTTCTGCTCCCCGAGCTCGGCGAGCGCGGGGAGGAGGTCGCGCGCGAGCTGGACGCGGCCGGCAAGGACGTCCTGCTCGACGACCGCGACCTTCGCGCCGGCGAGAAGTTCGCGGACGCCGACCTGATCGGCTGCCCGTGGCGCGTCACCGTGGGCAAGAAGACCCTCGAGGACGCCGCGGTCGACGTCCGCCGCCGGGCGACCGGCGAGGAGCGACGCGTCTCGATCGCGGACGTGGGAGACTCTCTGACCTGATGCCGCGGCGGAGGAAGTTCAGCGACGCGCCGCTGGGTCCGACGGTCGAGCGCCTGATGGCGGACAACGGTGCGACCTACCGAGGGCTGGCGGACGCGACGGGCCTCTCGGCCGGCTACCTCAACCACATCGTCCACGGCAACCGCCCCGTGCCCTCGAACGACGTCGTCGAGCGGCTCGCGAAGGCGCTCGGCGTCGAGGCCGCGCACTTCCGCGAGTACCGCCTGCGCGCGATCGTCGACCGGCTCGAGACCCAGCCCGAGCTGATCGACCGCCTCTACAGGCGCTTCGCCTGAGCGGCTACATTGCCCCTCTACGGGGCGTGGCGCAGCCTGGTTAGCGCGCTAGTCTGGGGGACTAGAGGTCCC
>JACVRU010000091.1 GCA_014534295.1 Thermoleophilia bacterium
GCGGCGGACGCGATCGGGGCCGGCCACCGCTTCCGCAAGTTCCACCTCGCCGTCCGCTTCAACGAGGACTGGAGCTACCACCTCGAGGACCCGTTCAGCCCGATGCAGGCGAAGTTCGAGGACAACGGGTTCGGACGGAGGCAGGGGACGTGCATCCACTGCGGCATGTGCGACATGGGCTGCCCGGTGCACGCGAAGAACACGCTCGACCTGAACTACCTCGCCTACGCCGAGGACCACGGCGTCGAGGTCAGGCCGCTGCACCTCGTCCGCGTGATCGAGCCGCACCAGGACGGCTACCGCCTGCACTACGACCGCGTCGAGCCCGACGAGCGCCGGCTCGTGCGGGGCAGCGTCACGGCGCGCCGGCTCGTCCTCTCAGCCGGCTCGATCGGCTCGACCGAGCTCCTCCTGCGCTGCCGAGACGAGTACCGGACGCTCCCGAACCTGCCGCGCGCGCTCGGCGAGCGCTGGAGCGCGAACGGCGACTTCCTGACGCCGGCCTTCTACAACCACTCCGGCCGCGTGATCTCGCCGACGCACGGCCCGACGATCACGTGCGGGATCAACTACCTCGACGGCGAGAAGTACGGGCAGGAGCGGTACCACATCGAGGACGGCGGCTTCCCGCCGCTGATCCGCGCCTACCTGGAGCGGCGGCTCGGGCCGAAGGCGGTGAAGGCGAAGAGCTGGCGGGGCAAGCTCCTGCTCGCCGAGCTGCGCCGGTACATCGACTCCGACGACGAGGTCAGGCACGTCATGCCGTGGTTCGCGAACGGCGTGGACGCGGCCGACGGGAGGATGTATCTCGGCCGCGAGCTCCTCCGCCCGTGGAAGCGCAAGCTGCGGATGCACTGGGACGTCGCGAAGTCGAAGAAGCTGATCGACACGATCGTGGCCAAGCAGGTGCAGCTCTCGAAGGCGACGGGCGGCCGAGCCTGGGTGCCGCCGACGTGGAAGTACCTCCACGACCTCATCACCCCGCACCCGCTCGGCGGCTGCAACATGGACGTGCCGGCCCAGAACGCGCCCGGGGGCGTCCCGAGGCCCGGCGTCGTCGACCACCGCGGCAAGGTGCTCGGCCACGAGCACCTGTACGTCTTCGACGGCGCCATCATCCCCGAGGCGATCGGGATCAACCCGTCACGGACGATCTCCGCGGTGACGGAGCGGAACGTCGGCCTGCTGCTCGAGGAGATGGCGAAGGACTAGAACGGTCTCTTCGGGACAATTTCGCCGACGCGAGACCTCCGATACGTTGGGCTGCGGTGGCTGCGGAGCCTCGTCCCCTCTACTGCGTCTATCGCGCCGCCGCCCGCTCGGTGGTCTGCTACCGGGGCGTCTCTCGGAATCCGGCGCGTCGGCGACTTCCTCAGCTTCGCAGACCTGGCCGTGCGCTTCGAGTGGTGGGACGCCCACCGGGCCACAGGTATCTCAGCCTGGTCCGATCGAGAGAAGGCCGTCGCGACCGCGCATGGCAAGCGCCTCCGCTGGCTTGCTCGACTCGATCTCTCTCGAGCTGATCACCGCACTCCGTGGGCCTTCACCGGGAAGGCCGACCACGTCACGATCTGGGCGCCGGCTCTAGTCCTGATCCCGGCTGTGGTTAAGTACGAACAGGTGTAGAGCCGGCTGAGAGATGTTCCTCGTCTACGACAACGCCACGAACAACGTCCTCGCCGAGTACGAGTCGTTCCAGGAGGCGGAGCAGCGGCGCATCCAGATCGTCGAGGCGAACCCCGTGCTCGCCTCGGTCGTCGAGGTCGTCGATCTCGACCGCGCGATCCAGGCGCGTCGCGCGGAGGTCGAAGCCCGGGAAGCTTCCTAGCGCGCTCGCGCGGAGGGCGCGACGCCGCGGCGCGCGAGCGCCGGGCGCGGGCTGCGGCGGATCGACCACCCGCTGAGCAGGTAGGCGACGAGCGCCGAGAGCGCGCCTCCGACGACCGCTTCGGGGATGCGGTCGGGCAGCGAGAAGAGCGAGGCGGCGCCGATGATCGCGAGTAGCCCGATCACGCCCTTCTGGACGCCGGCCGGCAGCGGCGAGCGGAACGGGCGGGGCCGGTCGGGGTCGCGTGCGCGTAGCCGCAGCGCGGAGCCGATGTAGCCCGCGTAGATCGCGCAGATGATCGTCGCCCCGACGACCGCGGCCACGAGCTGGAGGCCGAGCCCGCCGACGACGAAGGCGGACGCGAGCCCGAGCGAGCCGAGCAGCAGGACGCCGCCCACCGGCGCCCCCGTGCTGGGCCGGATCGTCGCCACGAAGCGCGGCAGGTAGCCCTGGCGCGCGACCGCGTAGATCAGCCGCGACGCGCTCATCATCCCGGCGTTGAACGTCGACACGATCGCCGAGAGCGAGAGGATGCCCGCCAGGTACTTCCCCGTGCCGCCGAGGACGTCCGCGAAGAACGGCACCTGCGGGATCAGCTCGTCCTTGAACGCGCTGCGCGGCAGCGTCGCGCCGATGCCGACGAGGAAGAGCGCGTACGCGACGAAGAGGATCGCGACCGCGGCCGGCATCGCCCACGGGATCTTGCGCGCGTAGGCGTCCGGCCGCAGGCCCACCGGCGTTACCCACTCGAAGCCCATGAAGAGGAAGACCGTGAGCCCGACCGCGGCCGGGACGAGGCCGAGCGACGAGAGGACGTTCCCGGTCCCGAGCGCATCGGCCGTCGCGCCCGGGCTGCGGACGGCGCCGGCCACGCCGAGCACCAGGATCACGGCCACGGCCGCGGCGGTCAGGACCATCTGGATCAGGCGCGGCAGCTCGAGCCCGAGCAGGTTCGCGGTGACGACGGAGACGAGCAGCACGACGACGACCGCGAGCGGCGGCAGGCCGGGGACGACCGCCTCGGCGACCTTGCCGAAGAGGTAGCTCTCGACGCCGGCGATCAGCACGATGAAGACGAGGTAGAGGTAGATGAACATCAGGGCGATCCGGTCGCCGAAGGCCGCCTTGAAGTACGTCACGATCGCCGGCGCGGACGGGTACATCCCGGCCAGCTCCCCGATCGACAGCGCCAGCGCGCCGCAGAAGACGCAGCCGAGCACGAGCGCGAGGAGGATCCAGAGCAGGCTCGTCACCTCGAAGAGGCCGGCGACCATCATGAAGGAGCTGCACGAGAGCGCCATGCCGACGCCCACGGACAGGTAGAAGGGGAACTCGAGCCGCCTCACAGGCCCCAGATGACCATCGCGCAGGCCTCGAGCTTGACCTTGTCGCGCTCGTTCGAGAAGACCGAGAGCATCCCGTCGAGGAGCGCCGTCGACGGGTTGTAGTTGCCGGAGAAGATCTCCATCAGCGTCTCGTTCGTGGCCTGAAGGTGGACGAGGTACTCGTCGTCGCCCTCGGAGCGGCCCTCCTCGATCCGGCGCATCTCGGCGTCCTCGACGTACATGGTGTAGATCGCGCCGGTGTCGGTCGCCTCGACCATCACCTGCCGGTCCCAGTTCTTGACGAGCTTCCGCACCCGCTCGTTCGTGTTGAAGCGCTGCTGGAAGTCGTCCAGGCACTCCTTCAGGTCGGTGAACTGCGCCGCCGGTCCCTCGGTCAGCATTGGTCGTCCTTTCCTCGCCGCTTCTCGCTCACGCCCAGGGCTGCGGCGTGCCGAGGAGCTGGTTGCCCATGATCACCTTCAGCGTGTCGTCGGAGGGAGCCATCAGCGAGCCGGCGCGCGCGTCGCGGTAGCAGCGCTCGGTCACGTGGCCGCGCCGGTAGGCGACGCCGCCGCAGACCTGGATCGCCATGTGCGAGACGGCCACGGCCGTCTCGGCCGCCATCACCTTCAGCGCCGCCAGCTCCACGAAGTAGGGGTCGTCGGGGTTCTCGCGGACGATCTCGTCCAGGAGCTCCGACTCGCGGAACTCGTCGAAGAGCACGGTCGCGTTGTCGGACATCTGCGCCACCCGCAGCACGGCCGCGCGCGCCTGGTCGATCCGCACCTTCATCTCGCCCACGTAGCGCTGCACCGTCTCCACCGTCGCGAGCGAGCGGCCCGTGTCGGAGTGGATGCGCCCCTTCACGTGCGCGACCGCGGCGTCGAAGGCGGCCTGGGCGATTCCGAGATAGCAGGCCGACAGGCCCACGAGGTAGATCGGGAGGGCGTAGGCCATCATGAACGAGAAGCCCGCCGTCGGCTCCCCGAGCCGGTGCTCTCTCGGTACGCGGCAGCCGTTGAAGTGCACCGGACGGCTCGAGTTCCCGCGCAGGCCCATGCCGTCCCAGACGCCCTTCGGCTCGATGTGCTCGTCCTTGCCGTCGATCACGAACAGGCTGAGGTCGGTCGGCCCGACGTCGGCGTTCGCGCGCACGGGCACGAGGTAGAAGTCGGCGTGGCCGGAGCTGGTCGCGAACGACTTGAAGCTGTCGATCAGGAAGCCGCCGTCCTCCTCGACGGCGTGGCTGTCCATGTGCCAGATGCGGTTGCCGGAGCCTGGCTCGCTCATGGCGAAGGCGCCGAGCCACTCGCCGCTCAGGATCGGGTCGACGAAGCGCTCGGCCTGGTCGTCGTCCACGAGCGAGCAGATGAGCGGGACCGTGGACTGGTGCATCGCGTAGCACATCGCCGTCGAGGCGCAGCCCTTCGCGAGCGCCTCGGTGACGAGCATCCCGGTCACGATCGAGCCGCCGGGGCCGCCGAGGGACTCCGGCACCATCAGGCCGAGCAGCTTCGCCTCGCGCACGGCCGTGATCCCCTCGTGCGGGAACTCGCCGTAGCGATCGACGTCGGCCGCGTGCGGCGCGAGCACGTCGCGCGCGACCTGCTCCGCGGCCCGCCGCCACTGCCCCTGCTCGGTCGTGAGGGCGATTCCGTCGAGATTCAGCGCGTTCGGCATCTTCAGCTCACCTCGTGTCGTTGGCATGTGCCTCGACGGTCACCGCGACGCCGTTGAGGGCGCTCGTCCCGGAGACGTCGAGCAGGGTGTCGTCGGTGACGTCGTTGACGCAGACGCCCGCGTGCGCGCCGGCGACGCCGAGCCTCGTCCCCGGCCGTCCGTGGCCCCAGCCGTGCGGGAGGCTGACGACGCCCTCGCGGATCGCGTCGCTCACCTCGACCGGCGCGACGAGCGTCCCGGTGCGGGAGCGCACCCGGGCCGCGCCGCCGTCCTCGAGGCCGCGGCGCCCGGCGTCGGCCGGGTGGACGACGAGCGTGCAGCGGTCGCGGCCGCGGACGAGGCGCGGGACGTTGTGGAGCCACGAGTTGTGGTCGCGGAGCTGCCGGCGCCCGATCAGGAGCAGCTCCCCGTCGCGCGGGGCCTCCTCGAGCGCGGCCTCCACCTGCGCGACCCCGGCCAGCATCGGCTCCGGCGCGAGCCGGACGCGCCGGCGCCCGAGCCGGCCTGGCCGGAGCGGGCCGAGGTCGAGAGTCCGTCCCTCGCGCTCCAGGCGCCGCACCGTCGTGCGGTAGGGCCCGAGCCGGAGCAGGAGGTCGAGCACGCGGCGCGGGGTCGTCGCGCGCAGGGCGGCCGCCCGCGCGGCCGCGACGGGCGCGCGCTTGCGGCGCGCGACGCCGACGGCGAGGTCGAGGAGGATGCGCCAGTCCTCGCGCCCGCCCTCGGACGGCTCGAAGAGCGGCGGGCAGTAGCGCGCCACGTTGCGGACGGTGAGCGCGTTCAGGAGCAGATCGTAGTGGTCGCGCTCGAGCGCGAACACCGGCGGCAGGATCAGGTCGGCGTGGCGGGTCGTCTCGTTGACGTAGAAGTCGACGGCGACGAGGCACTCGAGCCGCCCCAGGGCTGCGTCGAGGCGCTTGCCGTTCGGGGCGCTCAGCACCGGGTTCCCGGCCACCGTCACGAGCCCGCGCACCTGCCCGTGCCCGGGGGCCTCGATCTCCTCGGCCAGCACCGCGAGCGGCAGCTCGCCGCCGAACTCCGGCGCGCCGCGTACGCGGCTGGAGAAGCGGCCGAAGGAGCCGGCCTCGCCGAGCAGCCGCGCGAGCCTCGCGAGGTCGGCGGCGGGCGTCGTGAACATCGCGCCGCCGACGCGGTCGAGGTTCCCGGTGAGCGCGTTCAGCGCGATCATGAGCCAGCAGCAGAGGCCGCCGAAGCGCTGCGTGCAGACGCCGAGGCGCCCGTAGCAGACGGCCGAGGGCGAGGCGGCGAAGTCGCGGGCGAGCCGGCGGATCGTCCCCGCGGCGATCCCCGTCGCGGCCTCGACGCGCTCGGGCGCGAACGGCTGCACCGCCCGCCGGAGCTCCTCGACCCCCTCGAGCCGCCCGGAGGCGACGGCGAGGCCGCCCTCGAAGAGCGTGCGCAGGAGCGCGAGCAGGAGCAGCGCGTCCGTCCCCGGCCTGATCGCGAGGTGCTCGTCGGCGAGCTCGGCCGTCCTCGTCCGGCGCGGGTCGACGACGACGAGCCGCCCGCCGCGGGCGCGCAGCGCCTCGAGGCGCCGGCGCACGCCCGGCGCCGACATGAGGCTGCCGTTCGAGACGAGCGGGTTCGAGCCGAGCACGAGCATGAAGTCCGTGCGGTCGACGTCGGGCACGGGCAGGAGCGCCTTGTTCCCGAAGGCGTGGTAGGCGGCGAACATGTGCGGCAGGTGGTCGACCGACGCAGTCGAGAACAGGTTCCGCGTCGCGAGCGCCTTCGCCAGCTCGAGCGAGGCGAGCGCGATCGAGTAGCCGTGCGTGGTCGGGTTGCCGAGGTAGAGCCCGACGGCGTCGTCCCCGTGCGCGCGCTGGATCGCCCCGAGCCGCGCCGAGGCCTCCCCGAGCGCCTCCTCCCAGCCCACCTCCTCGAAGTCGCCGCCGCGCCGCCGCAGCGGGCGCCGGAGCCGGTCCGGGTCGTGGTGGACGTCCACGAGCGCGACCGCCTTCGGGCAGACGTACCCGCGGCTGAAGACGTCGTCGGGGTCGCCGCGGACGCCGCGCACGGTCTCGCCCTCGACGTCGAGCACGACGCCGCACATGGCCTCGCAGAGCGGGCACGTGCGCCGGTGCTCCGCCACCGTCATCAGGCTCCCCGCACCGGCGACGCGATGCCGCCCGCACGCGCGGCCCGCACGCGCCGCCAGTCCTCGTCGGAGACCGGCCGGCCGAAGCTCCGCGGCGGCGCGGGGCGGAAGCCGTGCTCGGCCGCCCACCCGCGCAGCGTCCGCAACAGCTCCGGTGGGGTCTCCACGCCGACGCGCGCGAGCTCGTAACGCCGCTCGAGCGCGAGCATCATCGGCTCGCACATGCAGGCGAAGACGGTCGCCGGCGGCAGGCCGAAGTCCCAGCCGAGGTCGGCGCCCTCCGGGAGCTCGACGAGCCCGCCCTCGACGACGAGCGCGTCGGGCCGCTCGAGGCCCACCGCCGGGTCGGCGTCGAGCGGACGTGCCACGTCGCAGACGACCGCGCCGGGCCTCAGCTGGCCCGGCCGGAGCACCGGCGCGGTGCTGGACGTGGCCGCGACGACCACGTCCGCGAGCGGCAGCAGCGCGTCGGCGTCCGTCCCGAGCACGAGCGAGCCCTCGTCCACGAGCCCGGCCGCGACGGCGGCGGCGTCGGCGCCGCCGCGCGCGAGCGCCGCCGCCCGCTCGGCGAGCGGGCCGGCGTCGGCGCCGGCCTCGAGGAGCGAGCCCGCGAGCC
>JACVRU010000042.1 GCA_014534295.1 Thermoleophilia bacterium
AGTAGCGGTCGAAGAAGAGCAGCAGCCCAAGCGCGACGAGCACGGCGCCGCTGACGGCCTGGACGACGACCCAGCGATCGCGGAGCCACCGGAAGACGGCCATCGTCCGCGCGAACGCGATCCCGGCCAGCAGAAACGAGGCCGAGATGCCGGCGGCGTAGACGAAGAGCAGCAGGGCGCCGCGCGCGACGGTGCCCGTATCGCCGGCGAGGACGAGGATGCCGGCCAGGACGCCGCCGATGCACGGCGCCGCGCAGAGGGCGAACGCCGCACCGAGCAGTCCTGACGAGCCTCGCGCTCGTGCGAGCAGACCTGGCGCAACGAGGCGCTGCGGGATCGGTAGCAGACCCATGAACGCGAGCCCGAAGACGACGAGGACGAAGCCGGCGACCTGCAGCTGCGCCTGCTGCCCGACGGCGTTCGCGATCGCCGCCGCCCCGGCGCCGAGCGTGACGAAGACGAGCGTGAAGCCGGCGAAGAACGGCAGGGAGCGCACGGCGACGCGGCGGCCGGTGCCCGGCCGCCCGAGCTCGCCCGCTTCGAGCGCGGCCACCGAGGACAGGTAGCCCGGGACGAGCGGCAGCACGCACGGGAAGACGACCGATGCCATTCCCGCCACGAACGCGACCGGGATCCGCTCAGCCATCGAAGCGGGCGAGCTCGTCCTCGACCCGCCGCTCCAGCTCCGGAGCCAGCGGGCCGGCCTCGCGGCCGGGCGTACGGCTCCACCGCCAGGCCAGCGCCCCGAGGACGGCGGCACCGAGGACCGCCCCGCCGATGGGGAGCAGCCAGGCGATCAGGTCGAAGCCGCGCCGCTCGGGGACGGCGAGCACGCGCGGGCCGAACTGCTCGACGAGCTTCGCCTTGATCTCCTCCTTCGAGTCGCCGGCGGCGATCCGCTCACGGATGTAGGCGCGCATCCGGTCGGCGATCGGCGCATTCGACTGGTCGAGCGTGACCTGGCAGGTCGGGCAGACGACCTCGTCCTCGAGGTCCGCGAGCGTCGGGGGCGAGGCGACGGCGAGGACGGCGACGAGCGCAGCGAGGAGGATCATGAGCCGAGCGCCAGCCGGACGCCTTCCTCGAAGTCGCGCATGAACTCCTCCCGGGCGTTGACGGCGCCCGCGATCCGCTTGCCCACGAGCCGCCCGCGACGATCGACGAAGAAGGTCTCCGGGACGCCGACGGCACCGTACTTCGCCACGAGCGCTCCGTCGCGGTCGTAGACCACCGGGTAGGTGATCCCCTCCCGCTCCATGAAGCCGAGCGCGTCGCTGCGGAGGTCGTTGAAGTCGACGCCGAGCACGACGAGGCCCTCGTCGCGGTGCTCGCGCCAGGCCGCCTCGAGGACAGGCGCCTCCTCTTTGCAGGGCGCGCACCAGGATGCCCAGAAGTTGATCACGACCGCCTTGCCGCGGAGCTCGGCGAGCGAGAGCGTGCCCTTCCGGTCGAGGCGCGGCAGCGTGAACGCAGGCGCCGGAGGCTGCTCGCCGCGGGCGAGCGCGCTCGGGATCCCGCTCCCCTCGTCGTGGACGAGCTTCCACACCAGGAGCGTGAGCAGCGCGACGACGAGCCCGACGGCCAGCGCCTGGGCCCCGAGCATCAGCCGCCCAGCGGTCACCGCCGGATGATGAAGACGGTCGTCCCCACGCGCACGCGGTTGAACAGCCACTCCGCGTCGTGGATCGCCATCCGGATGCAGCCGTGCGACAGCGAGTAGCCGAGCGAGGCCGCGTCGGGCGTGCCGTGGATGCCGACGCCGGGCGAGGAGATGCCCATCCAGCGCGTCCCGAGCGGGTTCCCGGGCCCCGGCGGGATCGGCTGCTCGTCCTTCGCCCAGTCGGAGTCGGGCGGGTACCACCACGGGTTCTTCCACATGCTGATGACGGTGAAGCGGCCGAGCGGCGTCGGGTACTGCGACATCCCGGTGGCGATGCGGAAGCGCTTGACGGGCTTCGCGCCGTTGTAGAGGTGGAGCCACTTCGACTCCCGCCGGATCACGAGCACCGGCCCGACGTTCCTGCGCGTGACCGCGGGCTCGATCGTCCTGACGGGCACCTCGGTCGGCAGCCTGCTGTTGCTCGTCAGCGCGCGCACGATGGTCGCGGTTGTCTTCATCCGCTCGACCGACTGGCCGGGCCGCTCCCGGGTCACGAACGGGTGGACGCGCCGCAGGAGCACGCGGGCGTCCACCGGCTTCCGGTCGAAGCGCGAGGCGAGGCCGGCTACGTAGGCCCGCACCTTCGCGCCCGCCACGCGAACGGTCAGCGGCACGTCGGTGTTCGGCGCCGCGACGAGCGCCCTGGCAACCGCCGGCGGGACGTAGGCCCTCGCCCCGAGCTCCGTCGGCGTCGGCTTGACCACGTGGTCTCCGACGCGTAGGGGGAGCGGCGCCTCGAAGGCGGTCCTGATCACGGAGGTCGCCGCCTCGGGAGTGAGCCCGGCGACGACGATGCCGGAGATGCTGACGCCCTCCGGGACCACCGCAGGCGCCGGAGGCGGCGGCACGGGATCGTCGTGGGTGGCGGCGACGCCGGGCTGTGCGACGAGGAACGCCGCGGTCATCAGCCCCAGTACCGGGAGAGCGTGTCGTCCTCGTCTCACGGCCTCAAAAGGTACCCGCAACGACCGTCGGATCGTCACTGATGATCCCGTCCACGCCGAGCGCCGCCAGGCGGGCGGCGAGCGCCGGGTCGTCCACGGTCCAGGCGAGCACCTGCGCCCCGCGGGCGTGGCAACTCCGGACGACCGCCGGGCCGATCACGGCATGGTTGAGCGTCGCGACGGAGGCGTCGGCCCGGGCGAGCAACCGGCCGATCCGCAGGGGCAGGGCCGCCCGGAGCGCGCCGAGCCCCGCCGCCGTGGCCGGGCGGAGGAGCCGCCGCGAGCTGATCCCGAGCCGGTCGAACGGGTACGTCAGCCCCCGCCGGAGCCCCGGCTCGAGCTGCCCGAGCAGGCGGACCGACCCCGCGTGGCACGAGCTGACGAGCGTCCGCTCGACCCAGGCGTGGCGGCGCACGGCGGCCGTCAGCTCGGCTTCGTAGCCGGGCCCCTTCACGTCGAGGAGGACGTCGACGCCCCGCTCCCGCACGAGCGCCAGCGCTTCGTCGAGCATCGGGAGCACGGGCCAGCCGGCCGGCGCGTCGTGGGCGAGCACGAGCGTGCCGTCGGCGAGCGGGACCACGTCGAGCTCGACCATGTCCACGCCGACTTCGAGCGCCCGCTCGATCGCCTCGAGCGTGTTCTCGGGGGCGAGGGCGGCGGCACCCCGGTGGCCGATGCGCAGGACCATCGCTGGTAACAGAGTGTTACTTGTCCCCGGCCGGGCGATCCTCCCGGTACGACTCAAGTAACAGAGTGTTACTTGCTCGGAGAGGTTGGCAGCGGCTCCTCGTCGAGGCGGCCGCCGCGGGCCGCGTACTCGAGGATCATCCGGTCGGTGACCCATTCGACCGGTGCGCGGTCGTCCGTCCACGGGTCGGCCGAGGCAGCCACCGGGGCGCTGAGCTGCGACTCGAGCAGCCCCGCGAGCGCCCGCAGCGGCGCGGGCACCTGCCTGTGACTGCGGAGCGGATCGGTCAGGCCGACGACGAAGTGGTTGAACCGCAGCACCGGCCAGACACGGGCCTCCGGGAAGACGGCCGCGACCGTGCCGGCGAGCGCATCCCGCAGGCGACGGTCGCCGGGCACCGTCGCGACGTTCAGGGCGAGCACACCGCCCGGCGCCAGGCGCGACCGCGCGAGCTCGAAGAACTGACGCGTGGCGAGGTAGAACGGCACGTAGGGCTGGTGGTACGCGTCGACGATGATCACGTCGTACCGGCGGTCGGTGCGGCGCAGGAAGGGGCGTGCGTCGGCGTCGACGACCCGGAGGCGCGGGTTCTCGCCCATCCCGAACAGGCGCAGGCCGACGTCCGACACGGCCGGGTCGATCTCGACGCCGTCGATCTCGACCTCGGGCCAGAAGCTCCCGTAGGCGCGCGCGACGGTACCGCCCGCATTTCCGAGCACGGCGAGGCTGCGCGGCTCCCGGTCGAGCAGCGCCGGGATCACGAGCAGCGCGTCCCAGAGGCCGCCGGTCAGCACCGTGTCCGGCCGGTATACGGAGTGGACCGCGACGCCCTCGTTCAGGTACAGCCGCCGGACGCCGCCGCGCTCGACGACCTGGATGAACTGGTAGCGCGACTCCTCCTCGTGGAGGATCCGGCCGTCGCTCGCCTTGATCACGCCCGGGGGTACGGCCAGCAGCGTGCCGACCGCCGCCGCCGCCGCGAGCCCGCGGCCGCCGAGCAACGGGGACGAGGCCGCTGCGAGCACGGCGGCCGACGCGATCAGCGTGCGCTGCGTCCCGATCAGCGGGATCGTGACGAGCGCGGGCAGGAAGGTCCCGAGCAGGCTGCCGGCGGTGGAGAGCGCGTAGAGGCGGCCCGCCACCTCGCCTGCGGAGCCGACGGTGTCGAGCGCGAGCCGGATCGCGAACGGCGAGACCATCCCGAGCACGAACACGGGCGGCGCGAAGAGTACGAGCGTGGCGAAGAACGAGCCGACGACGGCGCCGGCCGAGAGCCGGTCGAGGCCGCGCGCGGCGACGTCGAGGATCGGGTCGGTGACGAAGGGAAGGATCGCGACGTAGAGGCCCGCGCCGAGCACGAGCAACCCGAGCAGCCGTGGCTCCGGCCTCCGGTCGGCGAGCTTCCCGCCCAGCCAGTAGCCGAGCGAGAGCGCCAGCAGGACGAGCCCGATCAGGTTCGCCCAGACGATCGTGGAGGAGCCGTAGTAGGGCGCCAGCAGGCGGGAGGCGGAGATCTCCACGGCGAGCGTGCCCGTGCCCGCGCCGAAGACGAGCGCCGAGAGCGCCCGCGCGGAGGGACGGGCCGAGGCGGCCGTCACGCGGTGCGCTTGATTACGACGAGCGCGCAGTCGTCGAGGAGCTCGCCGTTGCCGAACGCGCGGCACTCCTCGAGCACGGCCCCGGCGAGGTCCCCCGCCGCGAGCTCCTTCCGCCCCGAGAGGACCGCTTCCAGCCGGTCGAGCCCGAACAGCTCGCCGCCGCGCCGCACCTCGACCACGCCGTCCGTATAGAGCACGACGGCGGCGCCCAGCGGCAGGACCGCCGTTGCCTCCTCGTATTCCTGGTCGGGCTCGATGCCCAGCGCGAGCCCGTGCGCGGCGAGTGGCCGCACCGTGCCGTCGGGCAGCAGCACCCGCGGCTCGGGATGGCCGGCGCTCGCGCAGGCGACCTGCCCCGTGCCGGGCTCGATCGTCAGGTAGAGCATCGTGATGAACTTCCCGGACGCGATCTCGCCGCAGACGACGTCGTTCGCGGCCGCGAGGAAGGCACCGGGCTCGGAGTGCTCGCGAGCGAGAGACCGGAACACGAACTTCGCCATGGCCATGTCCGCGGCCGCGTCGACGCCGTGCCCGGTGACGTCGCCGAGGATGACCGCGAGGCGGCCGTCCTCGAGCTCGATGAAGTCGTAGACGTCCCCGCCGAGCTCGACGCGCGCCGAAGACGCGTACACCTCGCCGAGCTCGATCCCCGGGATGTCGGGCTCCTCGCGGGGGAGCAGCGACCGGTGCATCGCGTCGGCGAACTCTTTGTGCTGCTGGTAGAGCCGGGCGTTGTCGATTGCCAGCGCCGCCTGGGCCGCGACCGAGATTCCGATCTCCGTCGCCTCCCGCGTGATCGGGCGGGCCGGGTCGAGGGAGACGAGCTCCACGGTCCCGAGCAGCTCCGTGGAGGTCGCGATCGGCAGTACGACGGCGCTCGACCCCTTCTCCAGGAAGGGCACCAGCGCCCGGTGGGCGGACGTGCGGGAGGCCGTCTCGGCGTCGAGCGTCACCGCCCGGCCGGTGCGAAGACGCCGGCGCGGCAGGCCCTCGAGCGGCTGCGGGAGCGAGATCACCGACCGCAGCGCTTCGGCGAGCCGCTCATCGGCAATGTGCAGCGCGCGCGGGACGAGGGTCTCGCCGCGTGCGTCCCTGAGCCGGATCACGGCCGCGTCGACGTGCAGCAGCGCGACGACGGTCGTGACGACGGCCTCGAGCGTCGCCTCGAGCGACAGGCTCTGGGCGAACGAGCGCGAGATCTCGTAGAGCGAGCCGAGCTGTCGCGCCGCGTGCCGCTCGAGCGCCAACACGTCCTCGAGCTCCGCGCCGAGCCGCGTGGCCTCCTCGTGAAGGCGCGCATTCTGGACGGAGACCGCCAGCTGCGCGGCGAGCGCCGCCAGGAGCGACCGCTCGTTCTTCCCGAAGGCGCGGCCCGGCGGGGGATACACGGCCAGGAGGCCGACCACCTCGTCGGGGAGGACCAGCGGCACCGCGACCGCGGCCTCGACGGCCGCCTCCGCGAGCTCGAGATCCAGGTCGGCGAGCTCGGGCTCGGCGGAGACGTCTTCCACGACGAGTATGCCCCGGCCCCGCAACGGGCCGAGCGAAAGCTCGAGCAGCCGCTCCGCCACGGGCTCGTGAGGCCCGGCGAGCGAGCGAGACGCGGCGGCCGTCAGACGGCCCCCCTCGCGCAGGTAGACGCCGATCCGCTCCACGACGAGGACCTGTGAGATCCGGTCGACCGCCGTCGCGAGCGTGTGGGCGAGGGACAGCTCCTCGTTCGCCTCCGCCACGAGCTCGAGCAATGCCCGCGTCCGCTCGAGCTCGACCTTCAGCGTGCGCCCCCGCGCTCCGGCCCGGAGGGCCTGGGCCGCCCGGGCGCCGAACGTGGCCAGGCGCCCGAGCACGCCCTGCGGCGGGTCTGCACCCTCGGCGAAGAGCAGCTGGAGCACGTGGGTCGGAGGCTGCCCGAGCGGGAGAGTCGCGACCGTGCCGGCGCCGGCGACCGTCGCGAGGCCGCCCGACCTGGAGCCGCCGAGGGCCGCCTCCGCGAGCGGCAGCGTCTTCTCCACAGCGGCCGCCTCGGCAGCGCCGTGGCTGGCGACGAACCTGAGCCCGTGCTCGTCCCTCGCCCAGAGGAGCGAGGCGGCCGCGCCGGCGGCCTGGTAGGCGACGCGCGCGATCTCCGTCTCGGTCGCCGCCTCGTCGCCCGCGGCGACGAGCGCCTCGCCCGCGAGCTCGAGCGCCTGCTCGGCGGCCGCCGGCGTGGAACCGTTCCCGGCGGAGGGGCCGAACGTCCTGATCGCGCTCGCGGCGTGGTCGGCAGCGAGCCGCGCCAGGAGCCGCTCCTCGTCGCCGAAGGCGTCGCGTGCCCGCATCAGCTCGAGCGTCCCGACGAGCTCGCCGCCCGCGACCGCGGGGACGAGGAGCACGGCTGTCGCGCCGGCCTTCGCCGCCGCGGCGACGACCGCAGCCGGGAGCCGCCCTCCCTCGTCCGTCTCGCCGTCGACCTCGTCGCGGCCGAGCCGGGTGCCTTCCAGTTCGGCGGCGAGGGCGGCCGAGTCGGTGACGACCGCCCGCGCGCGCAGGCTGGAGCCGCCCTCGAGCTCGCGCACGACGGCGACCGGGGCACTGGCCGCCTGCGCGGCGGCCCGTGCGATCCCCTCCAGCGTCTCGACGAGCGTCGTTCCCCCGGCGAGCGCTCGGCCGGACGCGGACAGCGCCGCCAGCGGTGACCCGCGGCCCCCCTCGGCGTCCGGCGCGGGGGCCCCCGGCTGACCCAGCGCGACCATGTCGAGGGTCAGTATGCAGGTTAGACTGCCCGCGGATGTCCCAGGTAGCTCAGACCCCCGAGCCGCCGCCGGAGTCGCCCCCGCTCGACCCGTACGCGATCCGCCGGGCCTACCGGCGCGAGCGGCTGCGCCGCCGGGCGAAGCGCGACCGCAGGCGGGAGCAGAAGCTCGCGGGGATGCGCTACGTCGTCTTCATCTTCGTGCTGCTGGCGCTGAGCGTCTTCCTCACGCTCACGGCCTGGCACGAGGTCCAGCGGCTGTTCGGGATCTAGCGCCTCAGAGGAGACCCGACCTCCCGAACGGGCTCCACGCCGACTCCTCCCAGGCCGTGCTCCCGCACATCGGGCACAGCGGCAGGCGGCCGGCCACGACGACGCCGTAGCCACACCCGCTGCACCGATAGGCCCCCTTCGCGATGTCGCCGGTCTCGAGGAAGGAGACGTAGTCTCCCTCGGGCTCAGCCGGGACCTGTTCGCGATCGATCACCCTCGACTCCCTTGCGTCCAGTCACATGGTCCCGTGACGAGTGTCCGCTCTCATCCCCATACTGCGCACTGTGCAAACGCCCGAGCCCTACCGGGACCAGCTCGCCGGAGCTCCGGCCGCTTCCGGGCCGCCTCTGCCGCGGGCCGGCGAGGGGCTGTGGGGTCTCGGCGAGCGGCTCACCTGGCTGTCGGGCCTGATCCTCTCGGTGTCCGCCTTCACGGGGTGGTACGCGGGCTCCGGCGAGGGCGTCCAGCTGAGCGTGACCGGCTGGCACAGCGGCTCGCTCGGGAAGCTCGTCTTCTTCGTCGGTCTCGCGGTGCTCGCGCTCGTGGCCCTGCGCGAGGCCGGGATCGACCTGCCCGCGACCGTGCCCGAGAGCCTCGTGGTCGTGGCGCTCGGATCGCTGGCGACCGTGTTCGTGCTCGTCCGCCTGGTCTCGATCCCCGAGCGGTTGCTGCCGGTGGACGGCCGGGGCATCGGGATCTGGATCAGTCTCGCGGCCGCTCTCGCCGTGATCGCAGCAGGGCTGCTGCGAGCGGCGGAAGAGCTATAGCCGTCGCGAGGCCGAGGATCGCGCCGCCGAGGACGTCGGCGGGGTAGTGCACGCCGACGTAGACGCGGGAGAACGCGATCCCGCCGGCGAGCAGGAAGAGGACCGGCCAGCGGCCCGGCAGCCAGCGGGAGAGGATCGCGGCCCCCGCGAACGCGGTCGCGGCGTGGCCGGACGGGAACGAGTTGCCGAGCACGACGAGGACGAGCGGCTCGGGGTCGGGGAAGACCGTGAAGGGCCGGGGGCGGGCGGTGGCGAGCTTGATTGCGAGCGAAGCGAGGTCGGCGATCCAGACCGTGGCCGCGGTGAAGGGAACGAGCAGCGGCCGCCGCAGCGCCAGGGCCGCGCCCACGGCGAGCACGATCCAGATCGCGCCGCCGTATCCAAGCCGGGTGAGCGCGACGAAGAGACCGTCGAGCTCGTCGACCCGGTGGGTGACGATCCAGCGGAAGAGTTCGCGGTCGAGCTCGCTCAGGCCGGAAGTATCAGGCGGGGAGCATCTGCTTCGCCGACTCGATCAGCTGCTGCGGGTCGAACGGCTTGCCCACGAACCCCTGGGCGCCGCGCCGTGCGGCCTCGCCGACCTCCTCCGCGTCGACCTTCCCGCTGAACATGAGCACCGGGATCGCGCCGACGCCGTGCCGGTCCTGGAGCAGCCGGAGCATCTCCCAGCCGTCGACCCGCGGCATCATCACGTCGAGGAGGATCAGGTCGGGCGGCTCCTGCTCGATCGCGCTCAGCCCCTCCTCGGCGCTGGCGGCCTCGCGAACGGTGTAGCCCTCGAGCTCGAGGCTGGCCCGAACGAATCCCCTCAGCCCGGCGTCGTCGTCGACGATCAGGACGAGCGGCCCCTCCTTAGCGCGCCCGCCGGGGCCCGAGCGCTCGAGGAAGGCGTCGAGGTCGCCGCGCCGGTAGCGCCGGTGTCCGCCGGGCGTGTAGAAGGCGGGGAGCCGCCCCTGGTCGGACCACTTGCGGATCGTGCTCTGGGCGACGCCGAGGTACTTGGCGGCCTGGCCGAGGGTCAGCCACTCGGGATCGCCGCCCGGTGCCCTGCGCCCCCCCAGCCGGTCTCCGTACCGCATCGCACGAAAACTACCCAAAGCTTGTGCTTCCTAACCTCCGGAGGTGCCCATGGGCAGAGGCAGGGGGCGGAGCGTGCGGACCGACGTGAGCTCGCCGCCCGGGCTCGGGCGCTCCTCGAGCGTCAGGCCCAGCCCCACGCCGAGCAGGAAGATGAGGGCGGTCGCGGCGAGCGCCAGCAGCAGGAGCGGCCAGCGGCGGCGCGGCGGCGGCCGGCGGCGGCGCGGCGTACTCACGGCTCGTAGTCGAGCGCGCCCCGTGCGTACCGATGGAAGGCCGCGCCGACCACGGTGGCGAGGTTCTGCGGCCAGCGGGGGGCGTCGTCCTCGGCGAGCGTCTGGGCGGCCCAGCGCTCGGCGTCGAGGTAGGCGCCTGCGAGATCCGCGAGCGAATAGGTCTGCCCCACCCGCTTCCGCAGCTCGTCCGTCACCGTCTCGACCTGCTCGAGGAGCGCGCGGTAGACCGAGCGGTCGGAGGCGGCGGCTTCCAGGCGGCGCGCGCTCTCCTCCCACTCGTGGCGGACGTGCTCGGGCGCGGACACGGGGCGGGCACTCTAGCCGCCCTCCTCCGCCGGCAGGCTGCAGCACCGCTCGGGCCAGAGGTCGCCCAGCTCGCCGAGGATCCGCTCGCCGAGCAGGTACCCCGGTCGCGCGAGCGCGTAGGCGGCGTGCGCGTGCAGGCACTTCAGACGCTCCGGGCGGGCCGCGCCTCCGATCCCGAGCCCGAGCGAGGCGCCGTCGTCGCTGCCGCGACGGCCCGCCGCGAGCGCCGCCCGGAGCGACCGCTGCTCGTCGGTGGCGCGTCGGAGGCTCTCGGCGAGCTCACGGTCGGACGCGGCCGCCTCGCTCCAGCGCTCGACGCCGCCGGTCGCCTCGAGCCGCGAGACCAGGGCGACCAGGTGGCGGCAGGTCAGGTAGTAGGTGGTCGGGAAGGGCTCACCCTGTGGGTCGTACGGCTCCTGCTCCGTGACCGCGGGGAGGCCGAAAGGGCAGCGGACGACGACGCGCCGGAAGGCGCGCGGCGCGCGGCCCAGCTGCCACGCGACCATGCTCCGGTCATCCATCCCCGCCGATTCTGACGCGGCGTGCCTCCCGCCACTCCGGGATCCCCTTGACGATGAACAGCCGCTCGCCCGGCTGCACGTAGGCCAGGCGGCGCGCCTCGCGGATCAGCGCCTCCGTGCTCGTCTGTGCGGCGAGCTGCCGCTTCAGCTGCGCGTGCGACGCTTCGAGCTCGCGCACGTGGGCGTCGGCGCGCGCGACGTCGCCGCGGGCCTCGACGTAGTGCGTGAGCGGGCGGTAGTACAGGAAGGCGACGATGCCGACGACGCCGACGGCGAGCCAGCGCCGGAGGTGCGCGACCCTCGGCCCGCGGCGTGCGCGTGGTCTCCTCGCGGCCATGGAGCGATCCCTTCGCTGGCCGCGGCCGGAACTCCTGCCGGCAGCGGCGGGAGCGGAGCGACCCCACCAACCCGCCCCCCACCCTTATCGGGTGGGGCAAAGGGTACGCCGCGCTTCCGCGCGGGACCGTGCCGATTCCGTGCCGGTTCTGGCGTCGAGCGCGACGCCTCCCGACAGGAGCCCAGCCGAGGAGACGGACGCCGGCAAGCAGACGCGCCGGCCCGCCGGCGCCGGCTCCCTCGCATGGCCGCCGGCCCCCTAGGCGATGTCGACCTTGATCACGTTCGTCGAGCCCGGGATGTTCACGGCCGTGCCGGCGGTGATCACGATCCGGTCACCGGCCTCGACGAGCCCCGTCTCCCGGGCCGCTTCCATCGACGCTCGCCAGAGGTCCTCGACGTCGCTCGCCTCGGGCACGCGCACCGGTGTCACGCCCCACTCGATCGCCATGTGCCGAAGCGAGTGCTCCTGGTGCGTGAGCCCGAGGATCGGGCGGTGAGGCCGCAGCCGCGCGACCGCCGACGCGGTGCGCCCGGTGAAGGTCGGCACGAGGATGGCGCGCGCCCCGAGCGCTTCGGCGAGATCGCAGGCCGCGTTCGACATCGAGCGCCCGATCGTCGGCTCCTCGGAGGCCTCCGGCATCTGGTGGCGGTACGAGAGGCTCGGCTCCACGGCGCGCGCGATCTGGTCCATCGTCCGCACCGCCTCGACGGGGTAGACCCCGACGGCGGTCTCGCCGGAGAGCATGATCGCCGACGTCCCGACGAGGATCCCGTACGCAACGACCAACGCCTCCGCGCCCCTCGCGACCGGGTGGTTGAACAACGACACCAC
>JACVRU010000047.1 GCA_014534295.1 Thermoleophilia bacterium
AGCAGCAGCGCGAGGGTCAGCCAGCCCGCCGCGTCCTGCAGGCGGGCCAGCCACAACGGGTCCAGCCGTTCGCGATCGAGCCTCAGCGGCCCTGCCAGACGGGGTCGCGCTTCTCCTTGAAGGCGGTCGCGCCCTCCTTGGCGTCCTCCGACCCGAACAC
The DNA here is from genome assembly GCA_014534295.1 of Thermoleophilia bacterium. Lineage (GTDB taxonomy): Bacteria > Actinomycetota > Thermoleophilia > Gaiellales > Gaiellaceae > JACVRU01. Next base: position 161 of record JACVRU010000047.1, read on the forward strand.
CGGGCCGCTGATCGCGCCCTGCTTGTCCCACATCTCCTCGCTGGTCCAGTCGAACTGCTCCTGGATGATCTGCTTGGAGGCGCTCAGCGCCAGCGGGCCGTTCTTGGCCAGCGCGGCCGCCAGCTCGAGCGCCTCGTCCAGCGCGGAGCCCGGCTCGGCCAGGCGGTTGACGACGCCGAACTCGTGGAAGCGCTCGGCCGGCATCGGGTCGCCGGTGAGGGCCAGCTCCATGACCACGTGGTACGGCATGCGCTTGGGCAGGCGCAGCAGCGCGCCGCCGGCGGCGACGAGCGAGCGCTTGGCCTCCGGGATGCCGAGCTTCGCGCCCTTGGCGGCGACGACCAGGTCGCACGCGAGCGCGACCTCGAAGCCGCCCGCGACGGCGAAGCCCTCGATCGCGGCGATGAGCGGCTTGCGCGCCGCGCGCTGCGCGATGCCGGCGAAGCCGCGGTCGCCGTACCAGGGCGACTCGCCCTTGACGAACGCGCCGAGGTCCATGCCCGCGCAGAAGAAGCCGCCCGCGCCGGTGAGGATGCCGACCGACAGCGCGTCGTCGCCGTCGAGCTCGTCGAGCGCGTTGGCGACGCCCTCGGCGAGCGCCGCGTTGACGGCGTTGCGGACCTCGGGGCGGTTGAGGGTGATGACCAGGACGCCGCCGCGGCGCTCGGTCAGGACAGCGGGCTGCTCGGACATGGCCGGCAGCGTATTAGGCGAACAGCGTCAGCTCGGGCTCGCGCTCGCCGCGCAGGACCGCGAGGTCGACCTCGACGCAGCGGAAGCCGCGCGCCTCGGCGAGCGTGGCGGCCTGCGGCTTGACGCGCTGCGCCGCGAGGATGCCGCGGCAGCCGGCGCGGGCCGGGTCGAGGCGGATGCGCTCGAGGTAGCGGGAGAGCTGCTCGACGGCCTCGATCGTCGCGATCCGCTTGACCTCGACCGCGACCCAGTCGCCGTCCGCGTCGCGGCACATCAGGTCGACCGGGCCGACGTCGGTCGGCCACTCGCGGCGGACGAGTCGGAGCACCTCGCCGAGTGCCTCCGGCCGCTCGGCGAGCACCTCCTGGAGGTCGCGCTCGACCCCGTCCTTCTCGAGCCCGGCAGCCTCGCCCATCTCGTGCTCGACGTCGCTCAGCACCTCGAGCAAGCGGATCTCCAGCCGGTCCTCGCTCTTCCCGGCCCGCTTGCGCACGACGAGCAGGCCGGGCTCCTCCTCGACCGCCGTCGGCGGCGTCATCCAGTTCAGGGGCTTGTACCCGCCCACGTCCGCATGCACGAGCACCGAGCCGTCAGCCTTGACGATCACCAGCCGCGTCGACTCGGGCAGGCGCGCGCTCAGCCGACCGGTGTACGCGACCTCGCAGCGGGCGACGATCAGACGCATGGCCGAGCAACCTACTGTCCCATCCGGACATGGTGGGGGACAGGGCCCCTGACATGGCCGCCGCGCACGGAGGCCTGGAGCCCCGAGCATCTCCACTTCGCGGCTGCACCATCGCCGGAGGCCGGCTCGGCCGACCGGGAGGCGAAGACGCAGCCGTTCAGCGAGAGGACGAAAAGGAGGGGGCTCGGGGGAACCAAGGGTTCCTCCGGAGCGTTACCAACGCGAGCGCCGCCCTCGGCGCGAGGTGTACACCCGCCTGGCCGGCGCGACCGTGAGGCCGCTCTCCTCGAACTGCTCGCGGTGACCGAGCCGCAGGGCGACGCGACTGACGTCTGCCCGCTGATCGGGCGTAACGAAGGTGATGCCCGACCCGTCGCGGCCGGCGCGAGCCGTGCGGCCGATCCGGTGCACGTACCCCTTGTCGTCCTCGGGCGGGTCGTAGTTGATCACGTGCGTGATGTCGTCGAGGTCGAGACCGCGCGCGGCCACGTCCGTCGCGACGAGCGTCCGCACCTTGCCGCCGTGGAACCGCGCCAGCGCCCGCTCGCGGGCCCCCTGGGACATGTCCCCGTGGAGGGCGGCAGCCTCGACGCCACGGCGCCCGAGCCGCTGGGCGAGCCGGTCGGCGCCGCGCTTGGTCCGGACGAAGACGAGCGCGAGCCCGCGGTCGCCCTCGAGCTCGGCGATCAGCGCGTCCACCTTGCCGGCGTGCGCGACCGAGACGAAGCGATGGTCGACGGTGCCCTGCTCGCGCGTGCTCGGCAGGCTCGCCTCGACGTGCACTGGGTCGTGCGTGTAGGCGCGGGCGAGCTCGCCGACCTCGCCGTCGAGCGTCGCCGAGAACAGCATCGTCTGCCGCTCGCGGGGGATTCGCCGGACGAGCCGGTCGACCTGCGGCTTGAAGCCCATGTCGAGCATCCGGTCGGCCTCGTCGAGGATGAGGATCCGGACGCGGTCGAGCGACACGAGCTTCCGCTCGACGAGGTCCTGGAGCCGACCGGGCGTGGCGACGAGGAGCTCGGCGCCGCGCAGCTTCTTGACCTGCGCCCCGAGCGGCGCGCCGCCGTAGGCAAGGCCCACGCGCAGGCCCTTCGGGACCGCCACCGAGCGCAGCTCCTCGGCCACCTGCGTGGCCAGCTCGCGGGTAGGGACGAGCACGAGCGCCGCGGGGGCGCCGGCTCCCTTCGGCGTCCGCTCGACGAGCGGCAGCGCGAAGGCCAGCGTCTTGCCCGAGCCGGTCGGGGACCTGGCGAGCACGTCGGCGCCGGCGAGGCCGTGCGGGACGACGCGATCCTGGATCTGGAACGGGGACGTGATGCCGCGGACGGCCAGCGCCTGCGCGACAGGGGCGCTCACTCCGAGCGCGGAGAACTGCTGAGACAACGTTCGACTCCTTCGATTGCGTTTCGAGACCGACGACTCGAAACCACCGAAGCAGGAACGAGAAGCTCAATCTCACGGGACGGCCCGATGCCGTCCGTGGGGCCACAGTAGCAGGGAAGATCGATGGGGCGGGTGGCCCGCCCCATCGACTAGCCGACGAGCTTGACGTCCGAGGCCTGGGGGCCCTTCGCGCCCTCCGTCACCTCGTACTCGACCTTCGCGCCCTCGGCGAGCGACCTGAAGCCCTCGCCCTGAATGCTGCTGAAGTGGACGAAGACGTCCTTCGAGCCGTCGTCAGGGGTGATGAAGCCATACCCCTTCTCGTCACTGAACCACTTGACGGTTCCGGTTGCCATGCGATCTCACCTCCCTCTGCGAATCAGGAACAAGTTCGGGAGGCGGTGCGGCACTCCGGTACTCGTTCGTGCGTCGGCCGGGACGGTAGCAGGGTTAGTAGCCGTATGCGGCGAGGAGTTCGCCGGCCTCCGCCTCGACCTCCGCGAGCTCCTCCGCGGAGAGGTCGCGGCGGTGCCGGCCGACGGAGGAGTCGTGCGCTCGCGCGAGCCCCGCGGCGAGCTCGTCGGGCCGGCAGCCGAGTGCGGCGGCGAGCGGCTCGACGGCGTCGGCGAGCGCCTCGTACCGCACCTCGACCCGCTCGATCCCCGAGTCGCGGACGGCCGACACGTAGCGGCGCCATGCCCAGGCGACGCGTCGCGCGTCGCTCGCAGCCTCGAATTCGGCTTCCCGGCCGGACTCGACCCAGAAACGGGCCTGTGGGCCGTACGCGGCGCCGGCGTCGTCCCTGCCGCCACGCCCGCGCGACAGCCAGCCGCGCTCCAGCAGCGAGCAGGCGACGTCCCGCCCGTCGCGGACGATGTGGACGAGCACCGCCTCCGGAAACGCCCGCACGACCGCGGGGAGGACGAAGGCGGTCTCGGGAGTCTGCTCCACCCCGCGCCGGGAGCCGACGAGCCCGAGCCGCCGGACGCGGTCGAGGATCCGGCGCACGCGCTCGGCGCCCTCCTCCGGACCCAGTCGGGCGAGAGCCGGCACCGCGGCCTTCAGCGGCTGGACCTCGCCCAGATCGACGAAGCCCTGCACGTCGCCGATCGCGCCGGCCAGGAACGTCGTCCCCGAGCGCGGGCAGCCGAACACGAAGACGAGCCGGCCGTCGAGCGGCCCGAGCGAGACGCCCGAGCGCAGCAGGCGTCCGGCGGCGCGCACGTAGAGGCTCGCGGTCACGGCGTTAGCCTAGTGCTGCGCATGCGCATCCAGCTCGTCCCGCGCGCCGGCCGCCCGGACTTCCTCGACCTCCCCTGGCACCAGCCGCTCGAGGAGTGGGACGTCGACCGCCTCGTCGTCGCGGCGCGCGGCATCGGGACGCACGTGGTCCGGTTCGTGGACTACGGCGGCGCCTTCTTCGCGCTCAAGGAGCTGCCTGCTGCGGTCGCCCGGCGCGAGTACGGGATCCTGCGCGGGCTGGAGCAGGAGGGGATCCCGGCGGTGGAGGCGGTGGGCGTCGTCCGCGAGCGCGCCGGCGACCTCCCGGACGTGCTGATCACGCGCTACCTCGACTACGCCCTCCCATGCCGGCTCGTGATCGCGCGCGAGCTCGTACCCGGCCCGCTCGACCGGCTCCTCGACGCCGTCGCCGAGCTGCTCGTGCGGCTCCACCTCGCCGGCTTCTACTGGGGCGACTGCTCGCTCTCGAACCTGCTCGTCCGACGGGACGCAGGCACGCTCGCGGCCTACCTCGTCGACGCCGAGACCTCCGAGCGCCAGCCCGCGCTCTCGTCGGGCCAGCGGTCGTACGACATCGAGATCGCCGAGCAGAACGTCCTCGGCGAGCTGCTCGACCTGGAGGCCGGCCTCGGGCCTTCCGAGAGCCGCGACCCGCTCACCGTCCCGGCCGAGCTCGGCCGGCGCTACGAGCAGCTCTGGGAAGAGCTCACCGCGGAGGAGGCGTTCTCGCCGGGCGAGCCGCATCGGCTCGAGGACCGCCTCCGGCGCCTGAACGAACTCGGCTTCGACGTCGAGGAGGTCGATCTCGTCTCGACCGACGAGGGCTACCGGCTGCGGGTCGACCCCGGAGTGCTCGAGCCCGGCCACCATCGGCGCCGCCTCGCCCGCCTCACCGGGCTCGACGCGCAGGAGAACCAGGCGCGGCGGCTGCTCGCCGACCTCGAGGCCTACAGGCGCAGCCTGGACGAGTCGGCGAACCGCCCCGTCTCGGAGACCGCCGCCGCCGGTCGCTGGCTCGCGGACGTGTTCGAGCCGGCAATCGCCGCGGTGCCCGGCGACCTGTGGCCGAAGCGCCAGGCCGCCGAGCTCTTCCACGAGCTGCTCGAGCACCGCTGGTACCTGTCCGAGCGGGAGGGCCGCGACGTCGGGCTCGACGAGGCGATCCAGTCGTACCTCGACACGGTCCTCCGCGGCCTGCCGGACGAGAAGACGCTGCTTCCCGGCCCCGAGTAGCAGCGTCCTCCTAGGCCTCGGCCGCCTGCGGCTCGAACGCGGGCAGCTGGGCGTTGCGGAGCAGCAGCCCGGCCAGCGCGGCCGCGACCAGCCCGAAGAAGGCCCCGGCGACGAAGGCCACCTGGTAGCCGCCCGTGAGCGCCGCGAGCAGGCCCGCGCCGGAGGCGAGCAGGCCGTCGGTGCGCGAGGCGGCGAGGCTCGCGAGCACGGCGAGGCCGAGCGCGCCGCCCATCATGAATGCCGTGTTGACGACGCCGGAGGCCAGGCCGGACTCCTCGGGCGCGACGTCGCTCATCGCCGCGAGCAGCACCGGGTTCATCGCCATGCCGACGCCGACGCCCAGCAGCACCATGCTCGGGAGCACGTCGACACCGAAGCTCCCGTCCACCGGCGCCCGGGTGAAGAGCAGGAGCCCGGCCGTCACGAGGCTCATCCCCGCGGTGATCGGGAGCCTCAGCCCGAAGCGCATGACGAGCTTCGCCGAGAGGCCGAGCGAGAAGGCGCCCATGATCAGGTTCGAGGGCAGGAACGCGAGGCCGACCTGCAGCGGGCTGTACTCGAGCACGAGCTGGAGGTAGAGCGCGGTCAGGAAGAACCACGCGAACATCGCGGCCGCCCAGAGCACGCCGACGACGTTCGCCGTCGCGACGTTCCGGAGCCGGAAGAGGCCGAGCGGCACGAGCGGCGAGCTGACGCGCGACTCGATCGCGACGAAGAGGCCGCCCAGGCCCGCGGCTGCGGCGAGCAGGCCGACCGTCCGCGCCGAGGTCCAGCCGGCGTCGTTGCCGTTCACGATCGCGAAGACCGCGAGCATCAGCGCACCCGTGATCGTCGCCGCGCCCGCGAGGTCGAGCCGAGCCGCGGCGCCGCGCGTCGCAGGCAGCAGCCGCAGGCAGAGGACGAACACCGCCGCGCCGACCGGGATGTTGACGAGGAAGATCCAGTGCCAGTCGAGCAGGTCCGTCAGCACGCCGCCCGCGAGCACGCCGATGCTGCCGCCGCCTGCGGCGACGAAGCCGACGACGCCCATCGCCTTGGCCCGCTCGGCCGGCTCGGTGAAGAGCGTCATCACGAGCGACAGCCCGACCGCTGAGGCGATCGCACCGCCGACCCCCTGCGCGGACCGGGCCGCCACGAGGGCCCACTGCGTCGTCGCGAGGCCGCACGCGAGGGAGGCCAGCGTGAAGACCGAGATCCCGGTCAGGAACAACCGCCGGGCGCCGAACAGGTCGCCCAGCCGCCCGCCGAGCAGCAGGCAGCCGCCGTAGGTGAGGAGGTACGCGTTCACGACCCAGGCCAGGGACGACTGCGAGAACCCGAGGTCCTCGCGGATCGACGGGAGGGCGACGTTCACGATCGTCGCGTCGAGGACGATCATCAGCGTCCCCAGGCAGAGGACGTAGAGGGCGAGCCAGCGGCGGCGGGTGTCCAGAGCGGCCATCGTCTGCATCCTTTCGGTCGAGTACGAGAGCTCAGACCCGCAGCGCGGTCGCGATTCATCGGCTCCGGAGCGATGAATTCCGGGCGCCGGGATGGTCACAATCCGGATGGCCGCCTTCTCCGTCCGAGGCCCGATCGAGCGTGGCGACCTGCCCGGGCTCTGCGGCCGCATCTGTGAGGTCCTGGCGGAACGCGGCCCCGGCGAGCTGCGCTGCGAGGTGGCCGGGGTCGAGCCCGACGCCGTCACGGTGGACGCGCTCGCCCGCCTCCAGCTCGCCGCGCAGCGTCACGGCTGCCGCATCCGCCTCGCCGGCGCCTCCGCCGCGCTCGAGGAGCTGGTCGAGCTGATGGGCCTGAAGAACGTCTTCGCCTAGAGGCGCGGCGGCAGGCCGAAGAGCGGGAACAGCTTCTCGGTGTCGAGGAAGAACGTCAGCTCGGCGATCCGCCCGTCGACGACCTCGATCACCTGGAGCGCCCAGGGCTCGTAGCCGCCGTCCTCGCTCGGCTTGTACTGGCCGAAGGTCGGCGACCCGTTCGCGCTCGGCGCCGGCAGGACGCGCGAGCCCTCGCAGCCGATCCCGGGGCCCCACCACCACGTGAAGATGTCGTCGCGGCCGCGCAGCCAGAGGTCGAACGGCGGCATCGACTGGATCGCGTCCTCGTGGATCAGCGAGGTCAACGCCTCCAGGTCGTACGCCTCGAAGGCGGCGACGTAGCGGGCGAGCAGCTCGGGGTCCGCCTCCTCCGCGGCGGGCGGCGCCGCCTCGAGGTCGAGCGACTGGAGCGTGGCACGCGCCCGTTGGAGCGCGCTGTTCACCGACGCGACGCTCGTCTCGAGCAGCTCGGCCGCCTCGCTCGCCTGCCAGCGGAAGACCTCGCAGAGGATGAGCGCCGCCCGCTGACGCGGCGGCAGGTGCTGGAGGGCGGCGATGAACGCGAGCCGGACCGACTCCCGCGACTCGGCCACCTGGGCCGGGTCCGGGATCGGCTCGATCCACGGCACCTCGGGCGTGCGGAGGTTCTCGGCCACGGGCTCGCCGGCCGGCCCGAGGTCCATCGGCCGCGCGCGGCGCTCGCGTGCCCCGATCAGGTCGAGGCAGACATTCGTCGCGATCCGGTAGAGCCAGGAGCGGAGCGCGGCGCGACCTTCGAAGCGGTCGTGGGCGCGCCAGGCGCGCAGGAAGGTCTCCTGCACGGCGTCCTCCGCGTCGAAGGGCGAGGCGAGCATGCGGTAGCAGTAGCCCGTCAGCTGGGAGCGATGCTGCTCGAGCTGCCGCTCGAGCTCGGGGGTCGCGGTGGTCTGCTCCACGTGCCCCATGCTACTCAGAGATACCCCTCCGCTCGAGCGCCTCGCGGACCGCTTCCTCGGCAACTGCGCGAATCCGCGCCTCGAGTGCCGGATTGACGAGCGGTCCCGTTCCCGAGCTCGGGACCGGCTTGAACCTCCGGTCCACGGTCGCCTCGATCCGCTTCCGGACCGGCGTCACGAAGGCCGCGACCACGAGCACGGTCAGGACGACGCCCACGTCCGACTCGGCCCCGAAGATCCGCTGCGCGACCGGGATCGTCGCGGCCGCCAGCCCACCGATGATCCCCACCAAGGGGACGTAGACGAGCGTGCGGTTGATGATCAGGTCGATCTCGTAGAGCCGGTACTTGAAGACCGCGACGCCGATCGCCAGGGGGACACCCGCGAGCGCGGCCGTCAGGATCGCGTACTGAAGGTCGGCCTTCGCATCCGAAGGCTCTGCGAACGCGGCGATCAGGAGTGCCCCCGCGAGTGCGAGGGCGACGAGGCCCCCTGCGTACGTCAGCCACTTCAGCTGGAGCCGCTCCTCCTCGCCCGCGCGCCGGTAGCGCACGACCAGCGAGGCGACCGAGGCGAGGATCGCCAGGACGACGAACGCGAGCGCCTGCTGCAGGACGTCGAAGATGGCGCCGGCCGCGCCGCCGGCTCCGAGGGGGTTGTCGACGGGCCCGTCGCGTCCGGCGAGCTCGGGCTGGAACGCCTGGCCGAGCACGAATGCGAGCGTCGCGGCGCCGGAGCCCCACGCGACCGGACGCCAGCGTGCAGACGGGAGCGAGCCGTCGGGAAAGAGGAGCAGCAGGAAGGTCCCGGCGACCGCGAACGCGAGCCCCCAGGCCCACGAGCCTAGCCACTCTGTGAGCAGCAGCGGGCCCTCCTCGGCCGCGGCGAACGCCGCTCCGATCCCGCCGAGGGCGTAGGCGATCGCCGCCCCGCACATGATCCAGCCGATCGGGTTGCGCGGCCTTGCGGAGGCGACGAGGGCTCCGACGGTCGCGAAGGCGAGCAGGAAGACACCGAAGGCGACGAGCACGGGGATGTGCTCCGGCTCGTCGGTGGTCTGCGGGGCGCCGTAGGCCATCGTGAAGGCGAGCGCGCCCACGGCGAGCGCCCAGAGCGCCCAGGCGAGCCACTTCATCCGAACCGACTCCGATGAAGACCGAATCTGCCCACGGCCAGCGCGGACCATGACCGGTCAGCGGCCCAGCCGCAATGGGCGGGCCCGGACTAGGCGGCGGACTCGAGCTGCGGCAGCGGCGTCTCGCGGGTGCGGAGCAGCCGCGCGAGCCGGGGCGGGAGCCACCAGTTCCAGCGGCCCATCAGCCGCATGATCGCGGGCACGAGCGACGCGCGGATCACCGTCGCGTCGAAGATGATCCCCGCGGCAAGCCCGATCCCGAACGGCTTCATGTCGGTGCCCGGGCTCGTCGAGAGGACGAAGAAGGCGAACGTCAGCACCAGCGCGGCGCTCGTCACGAGCTTCCCGGTGCGGGCCAGCCCGAGCGAGATCGCCGTAGCGGTGTCCTTCGTCTCGTCGTACGCCTCCCGCATCCGCGTGAGCATGAACACCTCGTAGTCCATCGAGAGGCCGTAGAGGAAGCGGGATCCAGGAGATGATCGAGTCGGTCGCCGGCACGTTCCAGATCTCCTCGGCGCCGTGCCCCTTCTGGAAGACGAAGACGATGATCCCGAAGGCGGAGGCGAGGAGACGAGGTTCAGCAGCACGGCCTTCAGCGGCAGCAGCACCGAGAGGAAGGCGCGCATCAGCAGGACGTAGCTGATCAGGATCACGAACGCCAGTACGTAGGGAAGGTGCTGTACACGGCACGGACGAACTCGCGCTCCTCCGGCGGATAGCCGGCCGCTGTGACGCGTGTGCCCGGCCCGAGCTCGGCCCTGATCGCCGGGAGCGTGTCCTCCTTCAGTCGCGCGATCGTCTCGCGCGTCTCCTTCGCCGAGCCGTCCGTGGTGGCGAACGCCTCCACGAGCGCGAGACGCGGCGTGCGGCTTCCCCGCGGAGCGGCCGCTCCGGCGACCCCCTGCGTCTCCTCGACGCGGCGCTCCACGAGGCGCACGTCGGCCTCGGTGTAGGCGCCCTCGACGACGATCTGGAACGGGTTCAGGACGCCGGCGCTGACGCCGGACTCCCGGAGGGCCGCGAAGCCGTCGTGCGCGTCGCCGGCGCCGGGGAAGTCCTTCGCCTGCGCGTCGCTCGGGGGGTTCATCTGGACGCCCTAGAAGACGAGCACGCCGACGATCGCCAGGCCGACGGCGGCGACCGGCACCGGCCGCCGGACGACGAGGCGCGACCAGCGGTTCCAGAAGCCACGCTCCGGGTCGTCGCTTCCTTCCACGAGCCGCCGCGGCCGCACGCGCAGGCTGTTGATCCGCGGGCCGAGGAGATAGAGCAGGGCGGGCAGGAGCGTGATCGCCGCGAGCACCGACACGGCGGGGATCAGCATCCCTCCGAGCCCGATCGAGCGGATGAAGGGCAGCGGCAGCGCGATCAGCTCAGCAACCCGATCGCGACCGTCGTCCCGGAGACGATCACCGACCGCCCGGCGTGCCGCATCGTTGCCACGATCGCGGCGCCGCGGTCGGCGCCGTGCCGGAGCTCCTCCCGGAAGCGGAAGATCATCAGCAACGCGTAGTCGATCGCCACGCCGAGCCCGATCAGCGCCACGAGGAACTGGACGATGATCGAGACGTCGTGACGTAGGTCAGCAGCCAGACGAGCGTGAACGTGTTCAGGATCGAGGCGACGGCGACGACGAGCGGCATCGCGATCGCCGGCAGGGCGCCGAAGGTGAACAGGAGGATGACGAGCGCGCCGACGCCGCCGACGACGGTCTCGACGAGGACGCTCGGCCCCTCCTGCTCCCCGCCGGCCGCCTCGGCGTAGAGCCCGTCGATCCCGGTCACGTAGGCGTCGACGCCCGGCGGCGCCGTCGCCTTCAGCGCCGCCCCGGTCGGCTCGACCCGGACGCCCTCGAACGAGAGCTCGCCAGGCGGATAGATCTCGGCGAAGGCCACCCGCCGGTCGGGGGAGAGGTACGGCTCGTCGCCCGTGTTGAAGTAGGAGCTCAGGCGGGCGCCCGGCGTCACGGCCGCGGCCCGCTCGAACGCCTCCTCGGCGCCGGCCACCCGCGCAATGTCCCCGTCGGCGCGCAGCACGGCCACGAAGGGCCCGACCCGGCCGTTGCCGAGCTCGTCCACCGAGCGGACGTTCGCCTCGTAGGCTGCATAGCCGGGA
>JACVRU010000078.1 GCA_014534295.1 Thermoleophilia bacterium
GACCTCGAGCGCGGCGAGCATCCGCTCGTCGCGCGGGTGCGCGATCTCCCCCGGGAGCCGCTCCTGCGGCTGATCCAGGCGAACCGGCAGGACCAGCGCATCTCGCGGTACCGCACGTTCGAGGACCTGGCGGCCTACTGCAGGCTCTCGGCGAACCCGGTCGGCGAGCTCGTCCTGCACGTGTTAGGCGCTGCGACGCCGGCGCGCGTGGCCTGGTCGGACTCGATCTGCACGGGCCTGCAGCTCGCGGAGCACTGGCAGGACGTCGGCGAGGACCGGCGGGCCGGACGCATCTACCTCCCGCTCGAGGATCTGGAGCGGTTCGGCGTCTCGGAGGGCTTCGAGCCGGTGGAGGCCTTCCGCGAGCTGATGCGCCTCGAGGTCGAGCGGGCGCGCGAGCTCCTCCACGAGGGCCTGCCGCTCGTGGCCTCGCTCCGCGGGCGGCCGCGGCTCGCGGTCGCGGGCTTCGCCGGCGGTGGCTTCGCCGCGCTCGACGCGGTCGAGCGCTCGGACTACGACGTGCTCGAGCGGTCGCCGCGTGCCAGCCGGGCCGAGCGCCTCGTCTGGGCCCTTCGGGTGGCATGACGGGCGCAGTCGCTAGGGGTTCGAGCTTCTACTACGGGCTGCGGCTGCTGCCGCGCGACCGCCGCGAGGCGATGTTCCGCGTCTACGAACGGGCGCGGCGGATCGACGACATCGCCGACGGCGACCTCCCCGCCGGGGAGAAGCTGCGGCTGCTCGCCGCGGAGCGCGCCGCGGTCTCCTCGCCGGCGTTCCAAGACCTGATCGACGGCGCGGAGATGGACGTGCGGGGCACGGCCTACGAGACGTTCGACGAGCTCGTGCTCTACGCGCGCCGCGTGGGGGGCTCGATCGGGCGGCTCTCCCTGGAGGTGTTCGGCTCCTCCGACCCGCAGCGGGCCGAGCCGTTGGCGGACGACCTCGGCGTCGCCCTCCAGCTGACGAACGTCCTCCGCGACGTCCGCGAGGATCTCGCGCGCGGCCGGGTCTACCTCCCGCGCGAGGACCTCGAGCGCTTCGGCGTCGAGCTCGAGCCGCCCTCCGGGCCGGTCGCCGACCTCGTCCGCTTCGAGGCGGCCCGGGCGGAGGAGTGGTTCGCGCGCGGACTGGGCGTCCTCGCCCACCTGGACCGGCCGAGCGCCACCTGCGTGGCCGCGATGGCGGGTGTCTACCGACGAATCCTCGTGCGGATCGAGCGGGAGCCCGAGTCCGTGCTCGAGCGCCGGGTCTCGCTGCCCGCCTGGGAGAAGGGCTGGGTCGCGGCCCGGAGCCTGATCGGAGCGGCCGCATGAACGCGGTCGTCGTCGGGGGCGGACTGGCGGGAGTCGCCGCGGCGCTCGAGCTCGCCGACGGCGGCGCCGACGTGACGCTGCTGGAGGCGCGGCCGCGGCTCGGCGGCGCCACCTTCTCCGTCGAGCGCGACGGGCTCTGGCTCGACAACGGCCAGCACGTCTTCCTGCGTTGCTTCACCGCGTACCGGGAATTGCTGCGCCGCCTCGGCGTCGAGGACAAGGTCGTCCTCCAGCAGCGGCTGGACATCCCCGTCTTGGGACCGGGCGGCCGCCGGGCGCAGCTGCGCCGGAGCGGCCTGCCGGCGCCCTTCCACCTCGTCGGCGCGATCGCGCAGTACGGCTTCCTGTCTCCGCTCGAGCGGCTGCGCGTGCTCCCGGCGGCGCGGGCCCTGGGGCGCCTCGACCTCGACGACCCCGAGCTCGACGAGCGCACGTTCGCGGACTGGCTCGGCGAGCACGGCCAGTCGGCGCGGGCCGTCGCGGCGCTCTGGAACCTGATCACGCTCCCCGCGGTGAACCTTCCAGCCGAGGAGGCGTCGCTGGCGCTCGGGGCGATGGTCTTCAAGGTCGGGCTGCTCGACGAGGCGGACGCGGGCGACCTCGGCTATGCGGCCGTTCCGCTCCAGCAGCTACACGGGGACGCGGCCGTGCGCGCGCTCGCGGACACAGGGGTCGAGGTGCGGACGAGGACGAGGGTCGTGGAGCTGCCGGCCGCGGACGCGGTCGTGCTCGCGGTGCCGCACGAGGAGGCGGCGGGGCTCGTGCCCGGGCTCGAGCGCGTCCGCGGGCTCGGCTTCTCGCCGATCCTCAACGTCCACGTCGTCTACGACCGGCGCGTCTGCGAGCACGACTTCGCGGCTGGGCTCGGCTCGCCGGCGCAGTTCGTCTTCGACCGGACCGCGTCGTCCGGGCTCGGGCGCGGCCAGTACCTGGCCGTCTCGGTCTCGGGAGCCTCCGACCATGCGGACCGCACGCTCGACGACCTGCGGGCGGAGTTCCTCCCGGCCCTCGCCGAGCTGTTCCCGGCGGCACGAGCCGCGCGCGTCGAGCGCTTCTTCGTCACGCGGGAGCCCGAGGCGACCTTCCGCGCCACGCCGGGGACGCGGGCGCTGCGGCCGGCGACGACCGCCGTCGAGGGCCTCTACCTCGCCGGCGCCTGGACCGACACCGGGTGGCCGGCGACGATGGAGGGCGCGGTCCGCAGCGGCCTCGCAGCGGCCCGCGCAGCCCTGGCCCAGCGAGACCCGGACGAATTGGTGGCTCTGAGCCACAAGGCCCCCCAGACCGCATGAGCCCGTGACCGACACGGTCCAGGGCAGAGCACTAGTGGCTCAGAGCCACAAAGTCCCAGGGGCCGAGCAGGCGCTGTCCCGAGCAGTCGAGCGGCTGCTCGCGCTCCAGCATCCGGACGGGTGGTGGAAGGGGCTGCTGGAGACGAACGTCAGCATCGACGCGGAGGACCTGCTCCTGCGCGAGTTCCTGGGTGTGCGGAACGAGGAGGACACCCGCGCGACCGCCGCCTGGATCCGCTCGAAGCAGCGCGAGGACGGCACCTGGTCGAACTTCCACGGCGGCCCGGCCGAGCTCTCCACCACCGTGGAGGCGTACACGGCACTCCGGCTCGCCGGCGACCCTCCGGACGCAGAGCACATGGGCCGCACGCGCGAGTTCGTCGTCGGCGCCGGCGGGATCGAGCGGACGCGGGTCTTCACGAGAATCTGGCTCGCGCTCTTCGGCCTCTGGCCGTGGTCGCGGGTGCCGGTGATCCCGCCCGAGCTGATCTTCCTGCCGCCGTCGGTGCCGCTCAACGCCTACGACTTCGCCTGCTGGGCGCGGCAGACCGTGGTCGCGCTGACGATCGTCTCGCACCATCGTCCCGTCAAGCCCGTCGGCTTCGACCTCGACGAGCTCCGCACGGGAGCCGCCACCCCCGTGCCCGGGATCTTCGGCGCGATCGACCGGCTCCTCCACCTCTACGAGCGGCTGCCGCTGAAGCCGTTCCGCGACCGTGCGCTGAAGCGGGTCGAGCAGTGGATCCTGGAGCGGCAGGAGGCGGACGGCTGCTGGGGCGGGATCCAGCCGCCGTGGGTCTACTCCCTGATCGCCCTGAGCCTCTGCGGCCGCGGGGTCGACGACCCGGCGCTCGCGCGCGGCCTCGCCGCCTTCGAGCGCTACACGGTGCGTGAGGACGGCCTGCGCTGGATCGAGGCCTGCCAGTCGCCGGTCTGGGACACGTGCCTGGCGATGCAGGCGCTCGCCGACGCGGGCCTCCCGCCCGGGCACGAGGCGCTCGACCGCGCCGCGCGGTGGCTGGTCGGCGAGGAGATCGACCACCGCGGCGACTGGGCGATCCGCCGGCCCGAGCTCGCGCCCGGCGGCTGGGCGTTCGAGTTCGACAACGACTGGTACCCGGACATCGACGACACGGCCGAGGTCGTGCTCGGCCTGCGCCGGGCGGAGCCCACGCCAGACGTCGAGGCGGCGGTCGAACGAGGCGTCGCGTGGACGCTCGGGATGGAATCGAGGACGGGCGGCTGGGGCGCCTTCGACGCGGACAATGTCCGCGGAGTCATGCGCAGACTCCCGTTCTGCGACTTCGGCGAGGTGATCGACCCGCCCTCCGCGGACGTGACCGCGCACGTCGTCGAGATGCTGGCCGGCGAGGGGCTCGACACGGCCCGCGGCGTCGACTGGCTGCTCGCCGAGCAGGAGGCGGACGGATCCTGGTTCGGGCGCTGGGGCGCCAACTACGTTTACGGGACCGGCCACGTCCTGCCCGCGCTCGTCAAGGCCGGCGTGCCGCCCGGCCACCCCGCGATCCGCCGGGCGGTGGCCTGGCTCGAACGCGTCCAGAACGAGGACGGCGGCTGGGGCGAGGACCTCCGCTCGTACGACGACCGCTCCTGGGCCGGGCGGGGCGCCTCGACGGCGTCGCAGACGGCCTGGGCGCTCTGGGGCCTGCACGCCGCCGGGGAGGCGGACGGCGAGGCGGCGCGGCGCGGGATCCAGTTCCTGGTGCGGACTCAGCGGGAGGACGGGGGCTGGGACGAGCCCTGGTACACGGGCACCGGCTTCCCCGGCGCCTTCTACATCAACTACCACCTCTACCGCCTGATCTTCCCCGTCTCGGCCCTCGGCCGGTGCCTCTCCTCGTAGCGCCCATGCGGATCGAGGCGTGGGCCGCCGGTGCGCGGAAGCTCGGCCGCCGGCCGCCCGCGGAGCCGTTCGTGCTCGTCGGGACGTGCGGGGCCGTCGACCCGAGCCTCCGCGCCGGGGACGTGGTCGTCGCCACGGAGGTGCGGCACCGCGATTCCACGCTCGCCGTCGACGCCGGGATCGCCGGGCGCCTCCGCCACCTGGAGCCGCGCATGGGACCGATCGAGACGGTCGACCGGATCGCGGGGCCAGGGGAGCGCGCGGCGCTGGACGGCGTCCTCGCGGTCGACCTCGAGTCCTTCTGGGTCGAGCCGAGCGCCGTCGTACGCGTCGTCGTCGACGAGGCCGGGCGGCGCCTGCTGCACCCGCGCACCCTCGTCGCGGGCGTACGCGCCCTGCGTACCCTGCGCCGGGTGGGCAGCGCGATAAGGTCCCCGTAGATGTCGATCCCGCTTCGACAGTCCGCTCGCATCGCCGGGTACCTCCTGAAGCAGAAGGTCAAGCGGACGGAGAGGTTCCCGCTCCTCGTCGAGCTGGAGCCGCTCTACCAGTGCAACCTCGCCTGCTCGTTCTGCGGCAAGATCCAGCACCCCGACCACGTCCTCAAGCAGCGGATGCCGGTCGACCAGGCGGTCGCGGCGATCGAGGAGTGCGGCGCGCCGATGGTCTCGATCGCGGGCGGCGAGCCGCTCGTCCATCCCGAGGTGCACGTGATGGCGCAGGAGCTGATCAGGCGCAAGAAGTTCGTCTTCCTGTGCACGAACGGGATCCTGATGAAGAAGAAGCTCGACCTCTTCGAGCCCTCGCCCTACTTCGCGTGGGTCGTGCACCTCGACGGGATGCGCGAGCGGCACGACCGGTTCGTCGAGCGGGAGGGGATCTTCGACAAGGCAGTCGAGGCGATCGTCGAGGCGAAGCGCCGCGGCTTCCGCGTGAACACGAACACGACCTTCCTGACCACCGACACGCCGAAGACCGTGCGCGCCGTCCTCGACTTCCTCAACGACGAGCTCGAGGTCGACCAGATGATGATCTCGCCCGCCTACGCGTACGAGAAGGCGCCCGACCAGGAGCACTTCCCGGGCGTGCGCCAGGCGCGGAAGCTGTTCTCCGAGGCGTTCGCGGACGGCCGCCGCAAGCGCTGGCGCATCAACCACACGCCGCTCTTCCTCGACTTCCTCGAGGGCAAGGCCGACTTCCAGTGCACGCCCTGGGGGATCCCGTCCTACTCGATCTTCGGCTGGCAGCGGCCCTGCTACCTGATGGCCGACGGGCACACGAAGACGTACCGGGAGCTGATCGAGACGACCGACTGGTCGAAGTACGGCCGCGGGAACGACCCACGCTGCTCCAACTGCATGGCCCACTGCGGCTACGAGCCGAGCGCCGTGCTCCGCTCGATGGACTCCATGCGGGAGTCGCTGCGCATGGTCTTCACGCGGTAGCCGATGGCCGAGAAGACGGAGCTGCTGCGACGGGTCCCGATCTTCGCCGGCTGCTCGGAGCGGGAGCTCGGGGCGATCGCCGCGGCGACGGCCGACTTCAGGCAGGACGGTCGCCGAGGGCTCACCTCAGAGGCGGACCCGTGCGCGAAGGCAGGAGCAAGAGGGATCTGCTGAGGAGGGTGCCGCTGTTCGCCGATTGCTCCGACGAGCTCGAGGCGGTGGCGCGCGTCACCGACGAGCTGAGGCTCCTCGGAGGCCGCGTGCTGCTGGCGCAGGCGGCGAGGGAACGGGAGCTGCTCGTGCTCCTCGAGGGCGAGCTCGACCGGCTGCCGCGCGAGGTGCCGACGATCGCCGACGAGGTGAACCGTGCGGTCGCGAGCGGCTCCGGCCCGAGGAGGCTTAGCGGGCCGCGCTGAGCGTCTCGTCGCGGATCGAGCGTCGGGCAGCGCTCCAGGCCCTTGGCGTCCTCGCGGTCGGCGCGGTCGCGCTCGCGTGGGCGTGGTGGGGCGGCCCGCCGACGAGGGACCTCGCCCGCCGCACGTTCGCCGTCCTCGATCCGGCGCTCGTCCTCGGGCTCGCCGGTGCGGCCCTGGCGGTCGGCGTGGGCTCCTCGCTCCTCGCCCGGGCGGGGCTCGGCCGGGCCAGGCTGCCGCGCGCGGCTCGCCTGCCGCGACCGCGAGTGCCGCCGGCGGTGGCCCTGGCGGCGATCGTCGCCGTCGCCGCCGTCTTCCGGCTCGCCCTCGGCGCGGGGCACCACCTGCCGACGGTCCTGGGGGACGAGCTCGTTTACTCGGGTCTCGCGAAGGGCTGGGCGCTGCACGGACGGCCGCTGCTCCGAGGCAGCGTCGAGGGCGGCTACAGCACGCTGTACCCGCTGTTCCTCGCCCCGGCCTTCGGGCTGGCGGCCGATGGGGCACGCGGCCTCGCGGCGGCCAAGGCGCTGAACGCGGTCGCGATGGCCTCCGCCGCCGTGCCGGCCTACCTCCTGGCACGCCGCGCGGTCCCTCCGGGCTGGTCGCTAGGCGTGGCGCTGCTCTCCGTCGCGGTTCCCTGGACCGCGTACTCCGCGCTGACGCTGACGGAGTCGCTCTTCTATCCCGTCTTCCTCGCCTACGCCGTGGTGCTCGCGGTCACGCTTCAGCGCGGCAGCTGGCCCGAGCAGGCGGCGCTGCTCGCAACCCTCGCGGTCCTCGTCGGCATCCGGACCCAGGGTCTTGCCGCAGGGGTGGGAACCGTCGGCGCGATCGTCCTCTACGGCGCGCTCACGGGCGAGCTCGCGCGGACCCTCCGCCGCTTCGCGCCCACGCTCACGGCCCTCTCCGCCGTGGCCGCCGTCGGAGTCGGCGCGAGGGCCGCCGGCGTCGCGCTCCCGACGAGCACGTACGACCCGCTGTTCGGCTCGCTGGGAAGGGTCGGCGGCATGCTCGAGTGGGGCGCCTGGAGCCTCGGCTCGTTCGAGCTCGCGCTCGGTGTCGTTCCGCTCGTCGCCTTCCCCGTCGCAGCGTGGGGGATGCTGCGAGCCGGCGGGAACGCGGGAGCCCGCTCCGCGGCCGCCGTCTCGGTGAGCCTCGGCGCGGCAGTCCTCGGCTCCGTCGCGCTGCTCTCCGCGAGCCCCTTCGGGCTCGACCGTCTGCACGAGCGCAGCCTCTTCTTCGTGACGCCCCTGGTCCTCGTCTGCTTCGCGCACTGGCTGTGGAACGGCCTGGAGCGGCCGCGCGCGCTCTCCCTCGCCTGCGCCCTGGGCGCGGTCGCCCTGGCGGCCTTGCTCCCGCGCGAGCTCGTCTTCGAGTCCTTCGACGTCGACGTACCCTCGGCGCTCTTCTTCCGGGAGCTCGAGGCGCAGGTCCCGGGCGTCCCCTTCCGCGTCTGGACGATCGGGATCGCCGCCGTCGGCGCGGGGACGTTCCTGCTGGCGCGGCGGCCATTCTTCCCCGTCCTCGCGGTCGCGCTCGCATTCGCAGGCGTGACCGCACGGGTCGACTTCGAGGACTCGCTGACTAGCGCGCAGGCGCGGTCGCTCTCCTGGGTCGACCACGCGCTGCCCGCGGGCGGCGAGGTCACCCTCGTCAACCTCGGCCTCGCCTACTCGACCGAGCCCTGCGCCTCGGCCGCGTGGCACGAGCAGCGGCGGCTCGTCGTCTGGACGGAGTACCTGAACGCGCGCATCGACGCCGTCGCCTGGCTGTACGAGCCGAACGGCTTCGACGGGCTGCCGGCCCGGCAGCTGGCCGTGGGCACGGGCGGGCTCGTCCTCTCGGACGGCCGACCGTTCGCCCCCCGGTACGTCGTGATCGACACGCGGCAGAGCGTCACAGGAGTGCGCGTCGCCCGCTTCGACCTGACGAGCATCCGGCACCCGGAGCTCGGGAACGGGGCGTCGCTCACGCTCTGGCGGGTCGACCCGCCGCTCCGTCTCTACCCGCTTCCGGAGCCGGTGCCGCCGCGGGGCGACCGGCTCGGCTGCTGAGCCGCTACTGGTAGCGGAGCGCCTCGGCCGGGACGATCCGGGAGGCCCGCAGCGCCGGGGCCAGCGTCGCCGCGAGGGCCACGGCGTAGACGATCCCGAAGATCAGGAACAGGTTCGTCCACGGCACGACGAGCGTCAGCTCCGCCCAGCTCGGCTGCCTGCGCGTGTCGGCGACGATGTTGTACGCGAGGACGAGCCCGAGCGCCGTGCCGACGACGATCGCCGTCAGGGCGACGAACGAGGACTCGAGCAGGAATGCCGCCTGCACCATCCGCCGCCTGAAGCCGATCGCCCGCAGCACGCCGATGTGCTGGCGGCGCTCGACGACGGCGCGGGCGCTGATCACGCCGAGGGCA
>JACVRU010000093.1 GCA_014534295.1 Thermoleophilia bacterium
ATCTCGAGGAGGCCGTCGACAGCCCGCAGCGCCTGACCGACGACCCGGTGCTCGCCCGCCGCCTGCTCGAGCTCGTGCCGAGCGTCCCCACGCCGGTCTGGGGGCGCGACGAGCTCGGCGCGGGCGAGATGTGGAACTCGAACTCGTTCATCTCCTGGCTGCTCGTCCGCAGCGGCGTTCCCGCAGACGGGGTGCAGCCGCCTCCGGGCGGCCGCGCCCCGGGGTGGTGGGCCGGCCTCGTCGTCGCGAGACGTGTTTCGGCCGTCAGCCCTTGACGACGAGCACCGGACACCGGGCCTCGTGGGCGACCCGCTCGCTGACGCTGCCGAGCGAGCGGACGCCCGTGAGGCCCCGGTGGCCGACAACGACCAGGTCGGCGGCCTCGGACTCCTCGGCGAGCACGGTGACCGGGTCCGTGTGCGCAGCCGTGATCAGGTAGAGCCGGGCTCCGAGGTGCTTCGCGAGCTCGCGCGCGATCGCGACGGCCTGCTCGGACTCGGGCGTGCCGTCCGCGCCGGCCACGATCGTGCGTGGCCAGCTCGCCGCGTCCGACGCGGCGCGGGCGACGAGCACCGAGCAGGGCGCCTCGTGGAGCACCGTGGTCGCCGGCGCCCCGCGCGCGATGCCGACGGGACGGCTGTACCCGCGGCAGGTGACGATGGCGAGCGTCGCGCCGATCCGCTCGATCTCCGCGAGCAGCCGGTCGGCGAGTGCGTACTCGTCCTCCTCGACCACCTCGGGCGCGCCGAGTCGCGCGGCCAGGACGGCACCCTCGGCGTCGGAGACGATCCGCTCGAGGAGCGCTACCACGACTTCGTCCTCGGCCGCGCCTCCGGGCGCCGGACGCGCACGCGCGCGTCGACCGCGACACAGCCCTCGGGCAGAGCGAGCACCGGGTTGAGGTCGAGCTCGGCGACGGCGGGGAGGTCCTCGCCGAGGCGCGCGAGCCGGTGGAGCAGGTCGGCGAGCGGGGCCCGGTCGGCCGGCGGGGCGCCGCGGAAGCCCGCGACGAGGAGGCCGGCCTTGCCGGCCGAGAGGAGCTCGTCGGCGTCCACGTCGGTGAGGGGCGCGATCCGGAAGGAGGCCTCGCCGATCAGCTCCGCGAGAACGCCGCCCGGCCCGAAGGCGACGAGCGGGCCGAAGGTCGGATCCTGGACGAGCCCGGCGAGCAGCTCCGTGCCGCCGCCGACCATCCGCTGGACGAGCACCGGCCCGCCCATGCGCCCGGCCGCGGCCCGGACCGCCTCGTCGCCGGCAAGATCGAGCGCGACGCCGCCGGTCTCCGTCTTGTGCGCGCCCGCGGCGGCCGTCTTCACGACGACCGGGAATCCGAGCTCGTGC
This sequence comes from Thermoleophilia bacterium, assembly GCA_014534295.1. GTDB lineage: Bacteria > Actinomycetota > Thermoleophilia > Gaiellales > Gaiellaceae > JACVRU01. Next base: position 1,342 of record JACVRU010000093.1, read on the forward strand.
GCGGCGGCGACGGCGTCGTCGGGGCCGTTGGCCAGCCGCTCCGGCACCAGGGGGATGCCGTAGGCCTCGAGCAGCGCGCGCGTGCGCGCCGGGTCGAGCCAGCCCTCGTCGGCGCCATCGACGATCCCCGCGGCGGCCTCCCGGTCGACGCCGTCGAGCTCGGGCACCGAGCCGAGCGGTCGGCGCAGCCAGTCGGCGCGCTCCGCCGCCCGCCCGAGCGCCCGCGCGGCCGCCTCCGGGGACGTGAACGCGGCGACGGCGCCCCGGAGTTTCCCGGGTACGCCCACGGCGCTCAGTACGACCGCCAGCACCGGCTTCTCGGCTCCTGCCGCGGCGGCCGCGATCTCGCGAGCTACGGCGTCCGCGGTCGCCTGCGCGGCCGGGACGAAGAGCGCGATCACGGCGTCGACGCCGGGGTCCTCGAGGAGCACCGGCAGCACCCGCGCGTAGGTCTCCGGCGTGGCCGAGCCGAGCATGTCGACCGGGTTCGCGACGCTCGCCTCGGCGGGCAGGAGCTCGCGCAGCCGCGCCGTCTCGACCGGCGGCAGCATCAGCCCCGCCGCCTCGCACGCGTCGGCGGCGAGGATCCCGAGCCCGCCCGCGTTCGTCAGCACGGCGACGCGGCGGCCCCGGGGAGTCGGCTGGCTCGAGAGGAGCCCGGCCACGTCCACGAGCTCGTCGAGCGTCCGGGCGCGGATCACGCCCGCCTGCCGGAAGAGCGCATCGACGGCGGCCTCGGAGCCGGCCAGGGCCGCGGTGTGCGAGCTCGCAGCCCGGGCGCCCGTGGCCGTCGTCCCGCTCTTCAGCGCCAGCACCGGCTTGCGGCGCGCGACCCGCTGCGCGAGCCTGGCGAAGCGCCGCGGATTCCCGAACGACTCCACGTACATGAGCACGAGGCCGGTCGGCTCGTCGTCCTCCCACCACTCGAGCAGGTCGTTCGTCGAGACGTCCGCCTTGTTGCCGATCGAGACGAACGAGGAGAGGCCCAGGCCGCGCTGATCGGCCGCCTCGAGCAGCGCCAGGCCGAGCGCCCCGCTCTGCGACGAGAAGCCGATGTTCCCGGGCGGGATCCCGCGTCCGGCGAAGGTCGCGTTCAGGGCAACCGAGGCGGAGGAGACTCCGAGGCAGTTGGGCCCGATCAGCCGCCCGCCGTGCGACCGGACGAGCTCGAGCAGCTGCCGTTCCCGCTCCGCGCCGTCGCTGCCGACCTCGGCGAAGCCCGCGGAGACGACGACGAGCGCGCGGACGCCGGAGCGCAGAGCGTCCTCGGCCGCGGGGAGGACGGCAACCGCCGGCAACGCGAGCACTGCCAGGTCGACCGGGTCGGGGATCTCCGCGACCGAGCGGTAGCCCCGGACGCCTGCGACAGGCGTCCCGTCCCGGTTGACCGGGTAGGCGGCGCCCGCGAAGTCCCCTTCGACGACGTTGCGGAAGATGCGGCCCCCGATCGTCTCTCGGCGCCTGGAGGCGCCGACGACGGCGACGCTGCGCGGCTCGAAGAACGGGCGCAGCGAGGCGGTGACCGCGACGTGGTCGCGCTCGTCGACGGCCGCGCGGTAGGCCTCCGTCGGCGCGAGGGGGAACTCGACCTCGATCGCGCCCTGGTCCAGGTGCCGCGAGATGGAGAAGCCCACGTGCTCGAAGACGTGGATCATGCGGGCGTTCTCGGGGAGCACGACGGCCAGGAAGCGCTCGATGCCGACCTCCTCGGCGCGGGCCGCAAGCTGCTCGAGGAGGCGCGTGCCGATCCCGCGGCCCTGGTGCTCGTCGGCCACGGCGAAGGCGGACTCGGCGGCGCCCGGGTCGCGGAGCCGCACGTAGCTCGCGCAGGCGACGATCTCGCCCTCGAGCTCGCCGACGAGCGCGCCGCGCGACTCCCAGTCCGGGCCGAGCATCGGCTCGACCAGGCGCGGCGTGACCGCAACGCCGCCATGGAAGCGCAGGCGCCGGGACTCGTCCGAGAGCCCCTCGAAGAACGCGGTCAACGACTCGACGTCGCCGGCCGCCGGCGGGCGCAGCCGGAGCGTCGTCCCGTCGCGCAGGATGACGTCGACTGCGCCCGCGGCCACCATCTCGATCACGAGACTGCCACGGCCTCCTTCGCGGCTGCCGCAGGCAGGTGCACCGGATGCCCGGTGAGCACGACCTTGAGGGCGTGCGTGGTGCCCGCGTCGGCGAACACGTCGTACGCCTCCATCGCCTCGCCGAGCTCGAAGCGGTGCGTTGCGAACGGCGTCGGGTCGAGCCGCCCGCCCGCGATGAGCTTCATCAGCTCGGGCGTCGTGAACGTGTCCACGAGGCCCGTGGTGATCGTCACGTCCTTGATCCACAGCTTCTCCAGGTGGAGCGTCGCCGGATGGCCGTGGACGCCGACGTTCGCGACCCGACCGCCCGGCCGGATCAGCTCCGTGCAGAGCTCGAACGTCTCCGGCACGCCGACGGCCTCGATGGCCACGTCGGCGCCGAGCCCGTCGGTCAGCTCCATGATCCTCGCGAACGCGTTCTCGCTCCCGTTCTCGATCACGACGTCGGCACCGAAGTCCAGCGCCTTCGCCAGCCGGGCGGGGGAGAGGTCGATCGCGACGATCATCGCGGGCGTGAACAGCTTCGCGGTCAGGATCGCGGCCAGCCCGATCGGGCCGGCGCCGACGATCGCGACGACGTCGCCGGGCTTGACGCGGCCCGCCAGCACGCCGACCTCGTACGAGGTCGGGAGGATGTCGGCCAGGAACAACACCTGGTCGTCCGTGAGCTCGTCCGGGACGTGGTGGACGGACGTGTCGGCGAACGGGATCCGGGCGTACTCGGCCTGCAGCCCGTCGATCGTGTGGCCGAGGATCCAGCCCCCGCCCCCGGTGCAGAGGCCGTAGTGGCCCTCCTTGCAGAAGCGGCAGCGGCCGCAGGCGGTGATGCAGGAGACGAGCACGCGGTCGCCCTCGGCGAGGGTCGTGACCGCGGAGCCCGTCTCGACCACCGTCCCGACGGCCTCGTGGCCGAGGATCGTGGCCGGCCGCACCTCGGGCACGTCGCCCTTGAGGATGTGCAGGTCGGTGCCGCAGATGGTGGAGGTGTCGATGCGGACGACCGCATCGGTGGGGGCGGCGAGCTGCGGATCCGGGACGGCGTCCAGGCTCCGCTCGCCGGGCCCGTGGTAGACGAGCGCTCTCATCGCTGGCTCCTTTCGTCGCTCCCCCGGAGGCTCGCGCACGCCGGGGCGCCCGCCATCGGCGAGCGCCCCGAGGTGGTTGCGGGAATCCCGCAGCTAGTGGCTCGCGGAGCCCTTGGGGTTGCCGACCTTCAGCAGGCCGACCATGCCGAGGTCGACGCTGGCGAAGGAGTGGCTGACGAAGGGGTAGATCCCCTCGTCCGGGATCCGCATGTCGAAGACGGCGCCACCGCCCGCGGGGACGGGGAAGGTCTGGACGCCGTGCAGGGCGCGCGCGGGGTCCATGTCCTGGAACGGATAGACGGTGTCGAAGATCGTCCCGACCACGTGGAAGTCGACGTCGAGGCTGGGCCCGGCGGCGACGACGTAGAAGCGGACGAGGTCGTTCGGCTCCGCGGTCAGCGGGTGCGTCGCGTACTGGCCCGCGTAGCCGTTGAAGACGACCCAGTCGGGCATCTGCGCGTGGGCCTTGCCGACGTCGTAGGCCGCGGGCTGCTCGAGCCCGTCGCCGTTGAGGTAGAACTCGCCGCCGACGAGGACGTACTCCTTGTCCGCCTTCGGCAGCGGCTTCGCGGGCGAGACGACGATCGCGCCGTACATCCCGTTGGCGATGTGCGCGAGTACCGGCTTGGTGCCGCAGTGGTACATGTAGACGCCCGGGTCCTTGGCCACGAACTCGTACGTCAGCGACTCGCCTGGGGCGACGTCGCGGAAGGCGACATCGGGGGCGATCCGCGCGGCGTGGAAGTCGATCGAGTGCGGGATCGCGCCGCCGTTCACGAGCGTCATCCGGACCGTCTGGCCCTCGCGGACGTGGACGGTGGGGCCGGGGACGCCGCCCTCGAAGCCCCAGGCCGTGTACTCGACGCCGGGGGCGAGCTCGACGGTGATGTCCTTCAGCACCATCTTCACGTCGACGACGTCGCCGGCGGGGATGGGCGGCAGCTCGGCCGGGAACGGCTTGTGCGCCGCCGCGAGCTCGTCGGCGTTCGCCGGCTTCGCGCCGGCATAGCTCGTGAGCGAGCCCGAGCCGGGGTTGTCGTGGCTCTCGGCGGGCGCCGGGGTCGCGACGGCCGCCGGAGCCTTCTCTCCACGGGCCTTGGCGACCGCGTCGAGAGAGAAGATCACTGCGGTGAAGGCCGCGATCATGGCGGCCACGGCGAGAACTACGACTGTTTTGATCATGCGCCGGAGGCTAGGGCCGCGCGCGCGGCTCAGCCTCCGGAGAAGGCCGGATTCCGTTGCGGTTTTCCCGTAGCCCTCAGCTTCGCGCGCGCGGCGCGGAGATCGACGTCCAGAACAGCCCCAGCAGCGCGATCACGAGCAGCTGGAGCCACTCGGCCCCACGAGCTCTGCCAGACCGCCAGCGCGAGCGCCCACGGCAGGATTGCGATCCACATCAGGATCTCGAGCGCGAGCGGAAGCCCGGTCAGCCAGCGCCAGACGTCGGAGAGAGTCTCGGGGGAGACGATCAGGAGCGTGGAGAAGGCGCTCCACATCCCGACCATGAGGGCGAACCACGGGACGCCGCCGATGTCGGCGGCCTGCGGCTGCGGTGTCACTGCTTCGGTCATGGCTCCAGGATCGCGGCGGCCCGGCCGTGCATCATCGGGGCCGCCACCGATTCCGGGTCAGTAAGTTCTGCCGGTGCGCATCTGCCTGATGGTGGAGGGCCAGGAGGGCGTCACCTGGGACGAGTGGCTCGCGCTCGCGCGGACGTGCGAGGAGAGCGGGCTCGCCGGGCTGTTCCGCTCCGACCACTACAGCTCCACGGTGGCGACCTCCGAGCGCGGCTCGCTCGACGCGTGGGCGACGCTCGCCGCGCTCGCCGCGCGCACCGAGCGCATCCGGCTGGGGACGATGGTCTCGCCCGTCACGTTCCGGCACCCCGCGCACCTCGCGCGGACGGTCGTCGCCGTCGACCACGTCTCCGGAGGTCGGGTCGAGCTCGGGATGGGCGCGGGGTGGATGGAGCTCGAGCACGTCCAGAACGGGTTCGCGTTCCACGACCCGGCCTGGCGCGTCTCGGTGCTGGCGGAGCAGATCGAGATCGTCGTCCGCCAGTGGACGGAGGAGGAGTTCTCCTTCGCGGGCGAGCACTACCGGCTCGAGGCCAGCCGCGCGCTGCCGAAGCCCGTCCAGCGGCCCCACCCGCCGCTGATCGTCGGCGGCGGCGGCAAGCGGGGCACGGTCGAGCCGGCGGTGCGGTGGGCGGACGAGTACGACACGACGTTTGCCTCCCCGGAGGACATCCGCGCGCTGCGCGGCAAGCTCGATGCGGCAAGCGAGCGGGCCGGCCGCGACCGGCCGCTGAGGCTGACGCTGATGACGACGACGGTGATCGGCGACGGCGAGGACGAGCTCCGCGAGCGGACGCGCTCCTTCTTCGCTCGCGTCGGCCGGGACGCGGATCCCGACGCGTGGCTCGCGGAGCGCCGGGGCAAGGGGCTCGTCGGCACGGTCGAGGAGGTGCTCGAGTCGCTCGGGCGCTACCGCGAGGCCGGCCTCGACGGCGCCTACCTCCAGCACCTCGACCACGGCGACCTCGACCTGGTGCGGCTGATCGGCGCGAAGATCGTCCCGGCCTTCGCGTGAACCTGGCTGGAGCCGTCTGCCTCGTCACCGGCGCGTCGAGCGGCATCGGGCGGGCGACCGCGGCGGAGCTCGTCGCGCGGGGCGCGCGGGTGATCGCGCTCGGGCGCGACCCGGAGCGGCTGGCCGGCGTCGGCGAGCGGCAGGTCGTCCACGACCTCGCGCACGGGCTGCCCGAGGGGCTCGGGCCCGTCGACGTGCTCGTCAACAGCGCCGGCATCGGCGAGACGGACGACGTCGAGCGCCTGATCGCCATCAACCTCGTCGCGCCGATCCGGTTGACCCGGGCGCTCGCTCCGCGGCGCGTCGTCTTCGTCTCGTCGATCGCGGC
>JACVRU010000045.1 GCA_014534295.1 Thermoleophilia bacterium
GCGGTTGCACGTCGACAGCACCACGGCCTCGCCGTCCGCGCCGGCCAGATCCCGCCCCAGCGCCGCCGCTCGCGCGAGGTCGTAGGCGACCTGCTCGCGAACCTCGACCGCCGTCCGGTGGTGCGAGATGCCGACGAGGTCCAGCCGGTGGCCGCTCACTACCCGCTCCGGCGCCGGCGAAGCCGGCACCTGCGCTCTCTGTGAGCCTCCGTCGAGCCTACGGCTCATGCGAAGTGGGTGATCGGGAGGACGACGAGGACGACTACGAGGCCCATCAGGCTCGCGCGCGCGAGCCGGCGGCCGTGCAGCCGCGCGACGACCGCACCGGAGTAGAGCGCCCAGGCCACGAGCGTCACCCCCATCGCCGCGTCGAACGACCCACCCTCGGTCGCGAACCGGACGAGGCCGAGCAGGATCCCGGCCGTCAGCACGGCGAGCGAGACCGCGACCGTCCGGCCGGTGAGGCGCTCGAGCGCCTCCAGCGGCGGCACGCGCAGGCGGAGGATGCGAGCCTCGCGCCGCTTGAGGCTGCGGTCCTGCCAGAGATAGAGCGCTGCGAGGCCCGCGGCGAGCGTGAGCCCGGCGAAGGCGGCCAGCATGCAGACGACGTGGAGCGCGAGCAGGGCGCCGGGATGGTCGCCGCGCCCGGCGATCCCGCCGCCCGCGTAGGCGATACCGAGCAGGAGCGCCGCGACCGGCATCACCGCGAGCCCGAGCAGGCCGAAGCGGGGCCGGCAGCCCCAGATCAGGTACGCGGAGACGACGAGCCACGCGAAGAGGTTGAGCGCCCCGCCCCAGGACGACCAGGGGAACCCCTCCGCGCGGGCGCCCTGCACCACGAGCAACGCCGTCTGCGCGAGCCAGCCCAGGCGCACGCCCCAGATGGCGGCCCGCCCGTACGCGCCCGGCCGCCGCGCCTCGCCGGCATACGCGACCGCCGCCTCCCCGTAGGCGACGAGCGCGGGCCAGAACAGGAGCTCAGCCATGCCCCTCAATCATGGCGTGGCAGCTCCCTCACGTCGCGCTCGAGCCGCCGGAGCTTGAGCGCGATGATCCCCACCCAGACGAGCACCGCGACGAGCACGACGAGGTAGGCCGCCCAGGTGTAGCTCATCGGGCCTCCTGCAGCCTCGCGTCGAGCCGCTTGCCGGCCAGCTCGATCGCGTACATCGAGGCGGCGAGCGCAAGCGCCCCGGCGAAGCAGACGCCGAAGACGCCGAGGACGGTGCCCTCGATGTCGGGCCTGCCGGCGCGGATCAGCGGCGTCCGGTGCAGGAATTGCTCCGCCAGTCGTACAGCGAGGAACGAGACGGGGATCAGCACGACGCCGAAGAGCGCGTACACGGCCGAGATCCGCGCCCGCGCAGGCCCCTGCTCCAGGGAGTAGCGAAGCATGAAGTAGGCCGAGTAGAACAGGAAGAGGATCAGGAACGTGACGAGCTGCCGGTCGCGCCAGTCCCACCAGACGCCCCATTCCGCACGGGCCCAGATCGAGCCGGTGACGAGCGTGAGCAGCGCGAAGATGAGCCCCACGTGGATCCCCGTGTAGCTCTCGAGGTCGTACCGCTCGTCCCGCGTCCAGAGCAGCCGCAGCGCCTTCCACGCGCCCCAGACGAGCAGCGCGTAGGCGCTCAGCGCGACCGGCACGTGGACGAAGAAGATGCCGCCGGCGGCGAATCCCTCCAGCTCGCCGATCCAGAGCAGGGCCAGCCCGAGCCCGCCTCCGAGCAGGACGAGGGCGGCGAACGCCAGCGGCACGGCGTGCCTATTCGGTGACGACGTACTCAAAAGTGGCCCAGGCAAGTATGGCGAAGATGCCGTCGTACAGGGCCAGGAAGCCCAGGTAGCGGGCCGGGTCGTCCGTGACCGTCGCGCCGACCCCGCCGATCACCACCGGGACCGCCAACGGCAGGAACATCAGCGGCAGCAGCACTTCGCGCGCGCGGCCCGCGACCGCCATGGCCGCGAGCAGCGCGCCGATCGCGGAGAGCCCCACGTTCGCCAGGAGCACGGCCGCGACCGTCGCGGCGTCGACTGGCTCGAAGAAGAGCGCGAAGAGCGGCAGGGCCGCGGCCTCCGCGATCAGCAGGAACGCGAGCACGGAGAGGACCTTGCCGAGCCAGATCGCGCTCCGGTCGCACGGCGCGAGCACGAGTGCGTCCAGCACCCCCTGTTCGCGCTCGGGGACGAAGGCCCGCACGAGTCCGAGCAGGGCGGTGAGGACGATCGCCACCCAGAGCAGTCCGCCCGCCGCCCGTTCCTGCCCCTGCGGCAGCGCGAACCGGAAGGCGACGAAGACTGCAACGACGAAGAGCACCATCGCCGGCACGGTCTCCTTGCCGCGCAGCTCCAGCAGGAGGTCCTTGCGGGCGAGCGCCGCCGCGTCGCGGAGATAGGTCACGCCAGCGCCAGGGTCGCCGTCGCGACCGGGCGGAGGCGCGCCGGGTCGTGCGTTGCGACGAGGAACGTCTGCCCGGCGAGCGCCGCGAGCTCCGCGTCGAGCAGCGCCGCGCCGGCCTCGTCGAGCGCGTTGAAGGGCTCGTCGAGCAGCAGCAGGTCGGGCCCGTGGAGCAGCGCGCGGCAGAGCGCGAGCCGCTGCTGCATCCCGCGCGAGAAAGAGGCGACCGGCTCGCGCCGCGCCTCCCAGAGGCCGAAGCGCTCGAGCAGCATCCCGATCCGCTCGCGGCGCTCGGGCACGCGGTAGAGACGGCCGTAGAGGACGAGGTTCTCGAGCGCCGAGAGCTCGCGGTAGACGAGCGGCTCGTGGGCGAGGAAGCCGATCCGGGCCCGGTCGGCGGCGACCTCGAGCCGGCCGGCGGTCGGCGCGGCGAGGCCCGCGACGAGGCGCAGGAGGGTCGTCTTCCCCGAGCCGTTGGGCCCGGTTACGAGCACGAACCCCCCGGCGGGTACGTCGAGGTCGAGGCCGTCGAAGACGCGCTTGGCCCCGTAGCGCTTCGCGAGGCCGCGCGCCTCGATCACACGGAGTCCGCCAGCACGAAGGCGAAGAAGGCAATGCTGATCACGCCGTTCACCGTGAAGAAGGCGGCGTCGAGCCGGCGCAGGTCGTCCGGCCGGACGAGCGAGTGCTCGTACGCGAGCAGCAGCGCGACGACGGCGACGCCGAGCCAGTAGAGGAGGCCGACGTCGAGCCCCAGCCCGGCGGCCACGAGCGCCCCGACCGTCAGCAGGTGCAGTGCGCGGGCACCGAGGAACGTGCCCTGTACCCCGAATCGCGTCGTCCAGGAGTGCAATCCCTCCCGACGGTCGAACTCCGCGTCGAAGAGGGAGTAGAAGAGGTCGAAGCCCGCGACCCAGCAGGCGACGGCGGCCCCGAGCGTCCACGCCTGCCAGGGCAGGTCGCCGCGGATCGCGACCCAGGCGCCCACCGGGGCGAGCCCGTCCACCGCGCCGAGCCAGAGATGGCTGCCCCACGTGAACCGCTTCAGGTAGGGGTAGATCGCGAAGCCGGCCACCGGGATCGGCCAGAGCCAGCGCACGAGCGGGTCGAGCTGCCAGACCGCGGCGAGAAAGACCGCCAGGGAGACGAGCGAGAAGAGGGCGACCTGAGCGGGCCGCAGGCGCCCGGTCGGCAGGTCGCGCGTCGCGGTGCGCGGGTTGCGCGCGTCGATGCGCGCGTCGATCAGGCGGTTGAGCGCCATCGCCAGCGAGCGCGCGCCGACCATCGCCACCGTGATCCAGACGAGGTCGTGCGCCGTCGGGACGCCGCCGACGGCGAGGAAGGCGCCGACGTACGCGAACGGCAGCGCGAAGACCGTGTGCTCGATCTTGACCAGCGATGCGAAGCGGGCTGGATAGGTCGTCAGGGCGGTCACGTCTGCCTGTGGGCCGTCTGCTCCCCTGCCAGCAGGTCGAGCGCATGGGCCAGAGCGGGCCGCAGAACCGCGAAGCCGTCGCGGCAGCCGCCCGGCGACCCCGGCAGGTTGACGACGAGCGTCCGGCCGCGGATCCCGGCCACGCCCCGCGAGAGCAGCCCGTGCGGCGTCTTCGCGATCGCGTCTGCGCGGATCGCCTCCGCGAGACCCGGCACGCTGCGCTCGACGACATCGAGCGTGGCCTCGGGCGTCACATCCCGCGGGGCCAGGCCCGTCCCGCCGGTGGTGACGACGAGGCGCGCGCCGCCTGCGGCCTCCGCGATCGCCGCGCCGATGGCGTCGCGCTCGTCGGGCACGACCGTCCGCGCCACCTCGAAGCCCTCCGCGGCGAGGAGCTGCGCCAGGAGCTCGCCGCTCGCGTCCTCGCGCTCCCCGGCGGCGACACCGTCCGAGACGGTGATCACGGCCGCGATCACTCCTTCGTCTTCTCCAGCAGCCGCACCTCGGCGACCACCATGGCCTTGTCCACCGCCTTGGCCATGTCGTAGACCGTGAGCGCGGCGACCGATGCCCCGACGAGCGCCTCCATCTCGACCCCGGTCTGGGCGACCGTCTCCACCACGGCGTTGATCTCCACCGACTCCTCCAGAACCTCGATCGTCAGCTCGACGTTGGTCAGAGGCAGCGGATGGCAGAGGGGGATCAGCTCGCTCGTCCGCTTCGCGGCCATGATCCCCGCGAGCTGGGCCGTCGCCAGCGCGTCGCCCTTCGGGAGCTCGCGCAGCCGCCTCGCCGTCTCCGGCGCCATGCGAACGACCGCGCGGGCGACGGCGCGCCGGCGCGAGTGCGCCTTGGCACCGACGTCCACCATGCGCACGGCCCCGGTCTCGTCGACGTGGGAGAGATCGGCCACGCGGGAAACGCTATCGCCGCGCGGCGGCGGCGACACGGTCGAAGTCCGCGAGCTGCCGATCCGCCCAGGCCGCGACGTCGTGCTCGCGGACGTGGGCCCGGATCGCCTCGAGGCGGCGCCGCCGCTCCGCCGGAGCCAGCTCCAGAGCCTCGTGGATTGCATCGGCCTGCCCGGAGACGTCGAACGGGTCGACCCGCACGACCCACTCTCCCAGCTCTTCGACGGCGCCTGTGTTGTCGGATAGGACAACCACGCCGTTCCGCTCGTTGGCGAGCGGCGCCTCCTTCGCAACGAGGTTGAGCCCGTCCATCACCGAGTTGACGAGCAGTACGTCGAACTGGCGGTACCCGGCCACCGCCTCGGCGAAGTCGTCGTTTACGCGCACGTCCACGGCCCCCGGAAAGCGCTCCTCGACCGCCGCCGCCGTTCGCTCGATCTCCGCGAGGTACTCGGCGTAGACGGGAATCTCGAGGCGGGAAGGGTTGAGCAGCGCGAGCATGCCGACGCGCCCGTGGGCGTCCGGGTGGCGCTCGAGGTAGAGCTCGAACGCCCGTAGCCCGCGGACGACGTTCTTCGACGGGTCCGTGCGGTCGACCCTGACGACCAGCCGCTCGGGCCTCCGGGCCACGATCGCCCGCTCCGCGGCGAGAACCGCCTCGCTGCCGGCGAGCTCCTCGAACTCGTCCGCGTCGACGGAGATCGGGTGCGCCGTGACGAGGACGGCCCCGGGGCCGCGGCCGAGGATCTCCCCCGTCGAGCGCAGGAAGCTCTGCCGCCACCGGTCGGCGTGGAAGCCGACGACGTCGTTCGCCAGGAGGCCGTCGTGGACCGCGGTCGCCAGCCGGCCCGGAAGCTGCCGCCACGCGGAGGGCTCGGGCCACGGGATGTGGACGAAGTGCGCGAGCAGAGCGTCCGGCCTGGCCTCGCGGACGTAGCGCGGCGCGAGGTAGAGGTGGTAGTCCTGGAAGAACACGGTCGCACCGGGATCGGCGTCGAGTTCCGCGAGGACGGCGTCAGCGAACGCCCGGTTGACGACGGCGTAGCCCTCGTCCCAGGCCTCCTCCAGGCCTTCGGCCGGCACTGGCGAGAGCCCGTGCTGGACGAACCACAGGGCCGGGTTCGAGACGACGTCGTAGAACCCGTGGTACGCCCGCTCGTCGTGGGCCACGAACCGGACCTCCTCGTGGGAGCCCACCTCGCGGTCCTCCGGCGTCATCGCGCTCGCGATCCACGTCACGTCCTGGTGGGCGAGCAGACCGGAGAGGGCCGTCACGAGGCCGCCCGCGCCCCGCCCGGTGACGAGCTCCCCGCCCTCCCGCCGGAAGCTCACCGGTCCACGGTTGGAGACGACGATCAGCCTGCGGCCCCCCTGCGGCATCCGACCCAAGCCTAGATACTCCGCGCGTGAACGACGAGCCGGTCGTCGTCGGTGGGTCGGGCAGCCCCAGGCTGACGGCGGCGATCTGCGACGAGCTCGGCGTCGAGCCCGCCCGCGGCGAGACCCGCCGGTTCGGCGAGGGGACGCTGTTCGTCCGGATCCTCGAGAACGTCCGCGGCCGGCAGGTCTACGTCGTCCAGTCGACCGTCTTCCCGACCAACGACAACGTGGTCGAGCTCCTCTTCTGGCTCGACGCCTGCAGTCGCGCGAGCGCGGCGTCGGTGACCGCGGTCGTTCCCTACTTCAGTTACGGAAAGGGGGACAAGAAGGACGAGCCGCGCGTGTCGATCCGCGCCCGGGTCCTCGCCGACGCGATCGAGGCGGCGGGCGCGAGCCGGATGGTCACGATGGACCTCCACGCACCGCAGATCCAGGGTTTCTTCAAGCTCCCCGTCGACGACCTGTACGCGCTGCCGCTCATCGCCGACGGAATCCGCGGGCTGTGCCTCGACGATCCGGTGGTCGTCTCCCCGGACGCGGGCTACGCCAAGATGGCGCGCCGCTACGCGTCGCGGCTCGGTGCCGGCTTCGCCCTCGTCGACAAGGCTCGGCCGGGACACGGCGAGGAGGTCGAGGTGACCGACCTGATCGGGGACGTCGCCGGCCGCGAGGCGGTGATCGTGGACGACTTCATCGCTTCGGGAGGCACGCTGGCCGAGGCCGCGTCGAAGCTGGTCGAGCGTGGCGCCCGCTCGGTCTACGCCGCCGCTACGCACGGCCTCTTCTCGGGCGACGCCGCCTCGAAGCTGGCCGCGAGCCCGATCGAGCGCGTGATCGTCACGGACACGGTCGAGACCCAACCCGCGCCGCTAGGGCCCAAGGTCGAGGTCGTGTCGGTCGCCCCGCTGTTCGCGGAGGCGATCCGCCGCATCCACGCTCGCGAGAGCGTCAGCGTCCTGTTCGAGGACGGCGGCTAGCCGGACGCCCCCATCTTCGGCCGGTGCTTGGCCGGCAGGCCGCGGTGGATGTCCCCCGGCTTGAGACCGCGCTCCTCGAGCAATGCGTCGACCTTCGCCTCCATCCGCTCGTCGCTGTCCGGCGACTCGTTGCCCCACCCAGCTGACGAGGAACAGGGCCGCGGTCTTCTCCGCGCGGTGAGGGCTGAAGCCGGCTAGACCGCGACCGTCACGAGCTCGACGTCCTCGGCGCCGGAGCCGGCGAGCCGGTTGAAGAGCGCGAGCCAGTCGCGGAGAAGCCTGGGCATCAGAAAGCGCCGGCGGACGTGCTCCTTGCCGCGCAGGGCCAGCTCCCGCGCGGCGGCCGGGTCGTCGAGGATCTCGACGCACGCCCGGGCGCACTCCTGCGGCGAACCGACGAGCCAGCCGGTGACGCCGTCGTCGACCTGCACGACGATCCCGCCCACCCGACCGGCCACGGTCGGCCGCGCCTTCCACAGGGCCTCCGAGACTGTGAGGCCGAACCCCTCGCGGACCGACTTCTGGATCACGGCGGCCGAGTGCACCTGGAAGGCGTTGACCTCCACCGAGCCGACGTTGTTGAGGTTCGAGAGGATGAAGATGTCGGGATCGCCGCCCGCGTGGGCGACCGTCCGGTTGTAATAGTCCCAGCCCTCTGGGTCGTCGTGGGCCATCGACCCGACGAGCGCGAGCTGCACGTCGGGGTGGCGCGCCTTGACGAGGCGGTACGCGTCGATCACGCCGAGCGGGTCCTTCCACGGGTCGAAGCGCGACACCTGGGTCAGCAGCGGTCGTGAGACGTCCACGCCGAACTGATCGACGATGTAAGCCGCGTCCTCGGCCGAGAGGGCCATGTTTTTCGGCGCGAGCGGGTCGATCGCGGGCGGCCAGATGTAGGACGCCGGCAGGCCCGCGCCGCCCGGCACGTAGTCCTCGAGATGGAAGATCGCGGCGTCGTAGCGCCGGATCGACGGGACCAGGAAGTCCAACACCTCGGGGTTGGGGCTCGAGAGGTCGATGTGGCACCGCCAGATCCACTTCGCCGTCGAGTCCCCGGCGGCGTCGATCATCCCCGCCGGCTGTGGGTCGTGGACGATGACGAAGTCGTAGTCGCCGCCGAAGCGCTCGGCGTTCAGTCGCTGGTAGCGACCGAAGGTCTCCCGCTGCTGCGCGGTCAGGCCGCCGGGCTCTCCCTGGAGCGCGTTGTGGATGCGCTTCGTGACGTCGTAGAACTCGTCGGCACCGTGGATGATCCGCCACTCGACGTCGAGGCCGGCGTCCGCCATCAGGGGCACAAGCGTGTAGTTGATCTCCGCGACGCCGCCCCCGAACGCCGTCGCCGACAGGTGGACGACGCGCTTGCCCGCGAGCGGCTCGGCGAGCCGCCGGATCTCGTGCATCAGCCCGCGCGCGGCGATCGTCGCGTAGTCCCCCAGCGACTTCGTGCCGACGTTGACGACCGGGAGCATCCGGCCCGCGAGCATAGCGACGCCCTCGGCTACGCCAGGCGCTTCACGAAGCGGAGCCGCGAGCCGCCGGCGTCGGAACTCAGCTCGAACTCGTCGGCGATCGCTCGGATGATCGCGATCCCCAGACCGCCCTCGGAGAGCTCGTCGCCGTTCCCGTCGCGCGGCTCGAGGTCGAACCCGGCCCCGGTGTCGGCGACCTCGACCTCCAGCCGCCGAGGGTCGAGCCGGTAGACGACCTCGACCACTCCGCCCGCATCGGCATAGGCATGCCGGACGGAGTTCGAGGCGGCCTCGGTGATCGCGAGCTTGAGGTCGGCGAGCGTCTCCTCCCGGAACGCCTGGACGCGCGCGAGGCCCGCGAGGGCGAGCCGGCACAGGGACACGTACTCGGCCTTGGCCGGGATCGTGAGCCTGACGACGTGCTCGCCCGTGGTCACACTTGCGCCGTTTCCCACAGGATTGGCAGACCAAACCTCCGATTTCTACCGAAACCGTTGCTTGTGGCTCGTCGGGTCCCCTTTGCCCGACAGGGTCGAGTCCTTAACCCGTCGGCGCCGAGGGACGCTCCTCAGGCCGGAGCGGCACGTCCACCCGGCGGCCGTCGCGCAGCACGGTGAAGAGAGCCTCGGTGCCCGCCCTGAGCTCGTTCGTGACGATGCGCACGAGCTCGCTCCCATCGTCGATGCGCTGTCCGTTGACGGCGATGACCACGTCGCCGCCCACCCTCACCTCCTGGCCCTGAAAGGTCAGCGTCCGGGAGGCGCCGCGCAGGCCCGCCTTGGCAGCGGGCCCGTCCGCGACGACGTCGACGAGGAAGGCGCCTCGCTCGACCTCGAGGTCGAGCTCACGGCTGAGCGCGGGCCACAGGTCGTTCGTCGTCACGCCGATATAGGCGTAGGAGACCTTCCCGCGGGCGATCAGGTCCTCCATCGAGCGCCGGGCGGAGTTGATCGGCACGGCGAAGCCGACGCCCTCGGAGAGGCCAGAGGTGCTCCGGATCTGGGCATTGATCCCGATCACGCGCCCGCGGGCGTCGAAGAGGGGCCCGCCCGAGTTGCCGCGGTTGATGGGGGCGTCGATCTGGATCGCGTCGACGATCGAGTAGCGGGACGTCAACGTCGGAATCGTCCGGCCCGTGGCCGAGACGATCCCGGTGGCGAGCGAGTTCTCGGCCCCGAACGGGCTGCCGATCGCGGCCACCGGCTCGCCGACGAGGACCTGCGAGGAGTCCCCGAGCGGGACAGGGGAGAGCGCATGGCGCGCGGGGTCGACCTTGAGCACCGCGACGTCGTCGAAGACGTCCCAGCCCACGATGCGGGCCGGGACGCGGTCGCCGTCTCGAAAGCCGACGAAGACTTCCCTCGCCGGCCGCACGTCCCCCGGGTCGACGGCCGGGCCCGCCGTCGTGATCACGTGGGCTGCGGTGAGGACGTAGCCGTCCTCGGTGGCGACGAATCCTGAGCCCTGACCGCCGTCGCCCGACGCCGCGGTTTCCGGGAAGTACGCGAAGATCGTGACCACCCCCTCGGCCCGCGCGTCGTAGATCCGCGCCGGCTCGAAGCCCGCGCCCTCGAGCGGCCGCGCCACCGAGCGCGGAGGGGGCTCCTGCTCGTCCGTGAGCGTGAAGCCGGGCGCCTGCGAGAAGACGGTCTGCGTGCGGCTCGGGCCGACCCAGTCGAGTGCCGAGCCGAGCGCGAGCGCAACCGCGGCGCCGATGACGGCGGCGAGGACGGAGATGAGCGCGAGGAGGCCCGGGCGCATGCCGCGGCCACTGTAGCGGCGGCGGTCCATGGGCTCAGCTCTCGCCGGCTCGACGATTCCCCGTGAAAACGCGTGGCTGAGGCGGGCCGGTCGGCAGCTCCAGCGTGAACACGGTCCGACCCGGCTCGGACCGGAGCGCCACCCGGCCGCCCATCGCGTCCGCGAGCTCCCGGGCGATTGCCAGGCCGAGTCCGCTGCCCGACGCGTGGCCACCGTCGCCGCGTCGGAACCGCTCGAAGATGTGGCCCGCCTCGGGAGCGGGAATTCCGGGGCCCTCGTCCTCGACCGCGAGCACTGCGCGCCCGTTCTGCCGGTCGGCCGCGATGCGGATCGGCGTGCCCTCCGGTGTGTGCCGGATCGCGTTCTCGAGCAACGCCCGGCCGATCTGGAGCGTCCGCGTCTCGTCCGCGAGTGCCTCGACATGCTCGTCGGGCCGCTCGACCCGGATCGGATGCCCGCTGGACACCGCCACGGCGGCGAACTCCTCCGCCAGCGCCTCGGCGACCTGGCCGACGTCGATGGTGTCGAGATCGAGCGCGAGCTGCCCTGCGTCCAGCCGGGAGAGGTCGAGGAGGGACGTCGCGAGCTTCTCCAGCCGCGCGAGCTGCTCCTGCATCGTCCCCAGGAACTCGCGGCGCGTCGCGTCGTCGATGTCCTCGCTCGCCATCAGCTCGAGGAAGCCTCCTAGGGCGAAGATCGGAGTGCGCAGCTCGTGGGACGCATTCGCGATGAACTCGCGCCGGGCGTGATCGAGCCGCGCGAGCTGCACGCGCATCCGCTCGAACGCGCCCGCGAGCTGGCCCAGCTCGTCCCGGCCGCCGTCGGCCACCGGGTCGTCCAGACGCCCACCCGCGATCCGGTCGGCAGCGCGCTCGAGCCGTCGGATCCGCCGGGCGAACACGCTCGCGGCGCCGTAGCCGAGCGCGAGCGCGATGCCCAGCGCCAGGCCGCCGGCGATCAGGAGCCGCCGCTTCACCTGCTCGACGCTGGCGAGCGTGTCCACGAGGGAGGACGAGAACAGGACGACGACCGGCGCGCTGCGGATCCGCAGAGCGACCTCGGTGAAGCGCTCGCCTTCGCGCGTGACGAAGCCCTGCGAGCGCCGGCCGTAGAGCGCCGCACTGGCGGCGATGCGGTCGGCTTCGGGGACGAGCAGGTCCTGCCGCGA
>JACVRU010000069.1 GCA_014534295.1 Thermoleophilia bacterium
AAGCCGAGGAGCAAGCTGAAGATCCCAGTAGACCCCGCGCTCGCCGAGCGCGCGCGCACCGCCGCCGAGCGCCTGACGGGCCGCGAGGCCCGCGTGGTCTCGGGCCGTCTCGAGCTGCTCTTCGCGGACGAGGCCGAGTTGGCCGAGCTCGTCGAGGCAATCGAGGCGGCCGCCCCGTAACCCCGGCGGCCGCACGGCCGTTGCTAAGAGGTCATGGACGAGCTCCTCCTCCACGACCTCGAGTCCCTCGAGGCGATCTCGCAGGACGAGGAGACGCGGACGATCTTCCTACGCATGGCGGCGCTCTCGCGCGCCGGCCGGATCGAGCCCTTCCTCGCCCAGCTGGCCGCCGACGACGAGGTCGACGAGGAGACGAAGGCGAAGCTCGCCGAGCTCGGCCGCGACCGCAGCCTGCTCTTCACGGTCGAGGACTACCTCTGCCGGACGCAGCGTCTCCACTAGACCGCGGCGGCGCTACACTGACCGTCCTCTCGGGGGGCGATTAGCTCAGTCGGTTAGAGCGCCGCTCTGATAAGGCGGAGGTCCCTGGTTCGAATCCAGGATCGCCCATCGCGCAACCCGTCCCGGCAGCCCGAGGTTCGGCCCCAGGGTCGGGGGCTATCATGGGTCGAGTGCAGGAGATGGTGATCTACGGGGTCTCCTTCGACATGGTCGGGAAGCAGCCGATCGTCCTCCTGAAGACCGCCGAGGGGAACAGATTCCTCCCGATCTGGATCGGCCACAACGAGGCGGCCGCGATCCTGATGAGGCTCCAGGGCGCCAGCACGCCGCGCCCGCTCACGCACGACCTCGTCACCGAGATCCTGGGGCAGCTCGACGCACAGGTCGTCCGCATCATCGTCACCGAGCTCCGCGAGAACACGTTCTTCGCCGAGATCACCGTGACGCAGGACGGCACGGAGATCCAGATCGACTCGCGGCCGTCCGACGCGATCGCCCTCGCGCTGCGCGCGGACGCGCCGATCTACGCCGCCGACGACGTGATCGAGGAGTCCGCGATCGAGTTCGAGGGCGAGGAGGTCGACGAGGAGGCGATCGTCACCGAGTTCCGGAGCTTCCTCGAAAGCGTCACCCCCGAGGAGTTCGCGATCGAGGAAGAAGACGAGAATTAGCCTCTAGCTCCGGCTCCCGTTCGCGCGTGCGACCTCGCGCTTCGTCAGGTCGAGCACCGCGCCGTAGAGCTCGCGCAGCCCCTCTTCGGTCAGCGGGCCGCGGTTGGCGCGCGCGAGGTAGCTGAACATCCACTCCTCGCGCTCAGGGTCGACGAACTCGAGGCCGCGCGACTCCTTGTAGCGCTTCAGCTGGGCGACGAGCCGGAGGCGCGCGTTGACCGCTTCGACGAGGCTGCGGTCGACGTCCGACAGCTGCTCCCGCAGCTGCCGGATCACGGGGTCCTGCGCAGCCATCACCAGTAGATGTAAACGCTCTGGCCGTAACCGTGCTCGCGGAAGAGCAGCGGAGCGATCCACATCGGCACGCGGACGCAGCCGTGGGAGGCCGGGTACGCCGGCACCTCCGGGTAGCCGTGCACTGCGAAGCCGCGCAGGAAGTACATCGGGTACCAGAGCACCCAGTCCCAGCCCGTCACCTTCCGGTAGATGCGCCAGTGGCCGAGCGGCGTGTTCCCCGTGGCGCCCGTGGAGACGTGGACGGCGAGGGAGACCCGGCCGCGCACGACGACGAAGAGCACCTGCCGGCCCTTGCTCACCTCCAGGTGGGTCCCCGGGTATCTGGCGCGCGGGGCCCGGGCGGCGAGCAGCCGGCGCCAGGTGCGCGCGTCCCCGCGGCCGCTCCGCGGTAGGCCCTCCACCTTCTGGAAGGCGAGCACCGCCTGGGACGTCGTCAGTCCGTAGACCCCGTCGACGGCTGGCAGCGCGTAGCGCAGCTCGACGAGCCGCCGCTGCAGGACGCGTACGCCCTCGCCGCGGGCGCCGGGTCCGAGCGACGGACGGACGACCGCGCCGCGCAGGAGGCGCGCGTGGGCCAGGTAGCCCTCCGCCGGCGCGAGCTCGACGCGGACCCGGAACGAGGCCGGGCTCCCCGTGCTCAGGTCGAGCGCGCGGCCGACCGGGCCCGAGTAGGCGCGCCCGCCGTTCCGCCAGACGGTGGCGGTGAGGGTCCCGGCATCGGCCGGCCGGACGGCCGCCACGAGCCGCAGCCGGTCGCCGACCAGGCCGGAGCCGACGAGACGGGCGTCGATCGCCGGCCGCAGCCGTACCGAGTCCACCGTGGAGAGCAGTCCGGCCACCTGCGCGCGGAACGGGCCCGTGCCGCGGACGCGGGCGTGCACGGAGAAGCCGCCGTTGGCACTGGTCCTCGTCCGCGCGATCGTCCCGGCCGGGCCGAGGACCTGCACGGGCGCGCCCGCTACCGCAGGCCAGATCGAGCCCGAGAACCGGCCGGAGGCGCCGAAGCGGGCGCGGCCCGGAGCTCCGAACCGGATGCGGTAGGCGACCGCCTCGACGGTCGCCTCGCCGGCGTCGGTGGTCAGCGTCGCCAGGTAGCGCCCGGGCGCCGCGTAGGCGTGCTCGACCACGGCCCCGTCGCCCGTCGCGCCGTCCCCGAAGTCCCAGCGGTAGAAGGCGGCCTCGCCCTGGGCGCGGAACGTCACGGTGAGGGGGGCGGTCGCCTCGGCGGAGGGGACCGGCATCGCCGCCGCGAGCACCGTCACGGCCGTCGCGAGCAGCGTCATCCGAGCACCCCTACCAGGATCGCCCCCGTGTTGAACATCCCGTGCAGGAGGATCCCGGGGTAGACGCTCCCGGTCACGCTGCGCAACCAGGCGAGGCCGATCCCGAAGACGACGAGGATCGGCAGGGCCAGCAACAGCCCGTGCGCCAGACCGAAGAGGACGGCGGTGCCCACGATCGCGACCAGCCGACCGTACCGGGCGAGCAGGCTGTACCCCGCTCCGCGAAACGTGAGCTCCTCGACCACGGGGACCGCGATCGCGGTCACGGCGAAGTTGGCGGCGAACGGCGCCGCGTCCTCCGGGCGCCACTCCTCCGGCACGAGCCCCTGCTCCTCGCCCGGCTCGAGCACCGGGTTGAGGAGGCCGCCGAGGATCACGATCCCGACGAGGACGGCGGCCATCGCGCCCACGGCTCGCCACCACGAGCGCGGCTGCACGAGGGCGAGGAGCCGGGCTGCGGGACCGCCGCGCACGATCAGCGCGAGGATGCCGGCCATGATCGCGAGCTGGACGAGGGCGCCGACGAAGGCGTCCCAGCGGTAGAAGAAGTCCCGTTCCCCGGTCGGCTCGGCCTCGATCCCGTAGCGCGCCGCGTAGCTGAGCCCCGCGAACGCGAGCACGAACGTCAGCCAGCCCGCGAGCCGCCCGCTCACCGCAGGCGCTCCGGGAGCGTCGAGAGCGGAACGGGCTCGAAGCGCATCCCGGCGGCCCGTGCCCCGTCCTCGTCGGCCCGCGCGTCGCCGATGTGCAGTGCCCGCTCCGGGACGACGCCGAGCCGCTCGAGCGCGAGCAGGAAGGGGCGCGGATCGGGCTTCGCCGCGCCCGCCTCGGCCGAGCTGACGACCGTGGAGACGAGCGCGGCGACGCCGAGCCGCTCGAGGTGCTCCTCGAGCCGGCGGTCCCAGTTCCCGACCACCGCGAGCTCCAGCCCGAAGGCGCGGAGCCGCGCGAGCGCCTGGGCGGCGCCGGGGAGCGCGGCGTACTCCTCCTCGAGCGCGGCGACGTACTCGGCGCTGTCGAGGGAGGAGCCGAGCGCCTCGTTGAAGACGCTCGTGCACCCGGCGTAGAGCCGCGCGAGGCTCTCCTCGTCCCGCCCCCGCACCGAGTGCTCGACGTAGTGGCGGGCCTCGGCGTGGAACGCGCGCTCGATCGCGGCGCGGTCGAACTCCGGCAGGCGGCGGGCGAGCGAGCCGACCGGGTCGCGGAGCTCCACGAGTGTCCCGTACGCGTCGACCGTGACCGCGTCGATCTCCGCGAGCGCCCCCACCAGGCGCGATAGTAGTTGCGTGCGCCTGTTCACCCCTGCCGAGGCGAACGACCTGCTCGTGGAGGTGCGGCCGCTCGCAGAGCGGGTCGTCGAGCGCAAGCGCGCCCTCGACGCGGCCGAGGCGGAGCGCTCCCGGCTGCTCCGCCGCATCGCCGGCAACGGAGGCGACCTCACGCCGAGCGACGTGACCGAGGCGGTGCAGCGGGTCGAGCGCGAGGCCGCCGCCCTCGGCGTGCTCGTAGACGAGCTCCAGGGCCGTGGTGTGCAGGTGAAGGACCTCGACCTGGGCCTGCTGGACTTCCCCTCGGAGCGTGAGGGCGAGGTCGTCCTGCTCTGCTGGCGGGTGGGCGAGGAGGAGATCGCGTACTGGCACGGCCTGGACGAGGGCTACGCCGGCAGGAAGCCGCTGTGAGCGTCGAATGAGCCCCGCATGACGGGCGAGCGCTGGATCGTCTTCGGAGCCGTGCTTCTGGCCGCCCTCGTTGCCGCGCGCCTCGTCGACCGCCGGCTGTCGGGCCGGGCGCTGCCGCCGGAGGCGGTGACCCGCTACCGCGTCCTGCGCCGGAGCCTGATCGCGACGATCGTGGCCGTCGGCGTCCTGTCCGCGCTGCTGGCGATCCCCGCGGTCCGGACGGTCGCGGGCGCGGTCCTCGGCTCCGCGGCGGTGGTCGCGATCATCTTCGGGTTCGCGGCCCAGTCGACGCTCTCGAACTTCGTCGCGGGCGTCCTGATCGCCGTCACCCAGCCGCTGCGCCTCGGCGACCGGGTTGCGTTCGCGGGCGAGGAGGGAATCGTCGAGGAGATCGGGCTGATCTACACGATGGTCAGGCTCGACGACGGCGCGCGCCTCGTGATCCCGAACACCAAGCTGGCCTCGGATACCATCCGCAACTCCACCATCGTCAGCAGGGAGAACGTGGCCGAGATCACTCTTCAGGTTCCTCTCGGTGCCGCGCTCGGGTCGGTGGTCGAACTCCTCCGCGCAGAGACGGCCGGGGAGCGCGACGCCGAGGTCTACGTGTCGAGCCTCGACGGCAACGCGACCGTGACCGTGCGCGCCGTCGCGACCGACCCCGACGCCGCCCGCCGGCTCGCGCACGAGCTCCGCCTGCGCGCGCACGAGCGCCTCCGCGCGGAGGACGTGATCGGTTGACGCCTCCCCAGCCGGACCCCAACGGCCGTCGCCGCCGGCAGGCCCGCCGCCGCAGGGAGGCCGCCCGCAGACGCCGGGGCCTGATCGTGATCGCGACGCTGGTCGCGGGGGCGGTCCTCGTCGCCGGGGGAACGATCGCCACCGGGGCGGCGCTAGGGTCGAACTGCGACCTCGGCGCGCTCCGGACCGTGGCGATCGGCTCGAACTCGTTCGTCTACGCGTCCGACGGATCCGTGCTCGGTTCGATCCCCGCGGAGCGGAACAGCCAGCCGATCGCGCTCGCGCAGATGAGCCCGCACGTCGCGGCCGCGACGATCGCGATCGAGGACCGCCGCTTCTACGAGCACGGCGGCATCGACATGGAGGGCATCGCCCGCGCACTGCTCGCCGACGTCCGCGCCGGCCGAGTCGTGCAGGGCGGCTCGACGATCACGCAGCAACTCGTCCGGAACCTCTTCGACATCACCCGCGAGCGCACGATCGGCCGGAAGGTGCAGGAGGCCTGCCTCGCCGTGAAGGTCGACAGCAACTGGTCGAAGGAGCGGATCCTCGCCGGCTACCTCAACGCCGTCTACTACGGCAACCGCGCGTACGGGATCGAGGCAGCCTCCCAGACCTACTTCTCCAAGCACGCGAAGGAGCTGACGCTCGCCGAGGCCGCGCTGCTCGCGGGCCTGCCGCAGGCGCCGTCGGAGTTCGATCCCTTCAAGCGGTCGGAAAAGGCGCTCGCGCGCCGCGACGCCGTCCTCAGGGCGATGCTCGAGACCGGGGCGATCACGCGGGCCCAGTACGAGCGGAACGTGGCCGACCGCGAGCTCCGCCTGAAGGCCGGGAGCCTCTACACCGAGATCAAGGAGCCGTACTTCTTCAGCTACGTCCGCGACCTCCTGATCGCCGAGTACGGCGCCCAGACCGTGCGTTCGGGCGGGCTCCGGGTCTACACCACGATCGACCCGCGCTTCCAGCGGATCGCCGCGCGCGTGATGCGGGACACGCTGACCGAGCGGACCGACCCGGCGGCGGCGCTCGTCGCGATCAACCCCGGCAACGGCGCGATCCGGGCGATGGCCGCGATCACGCCCGGCAAGCGGCGGAACCAGTACAACCTCGCCACCCAGGGCCAGCGTCAGGCCGGCTCGACCTTCAAGACCTTCGTCCTCGCCGCAGCCGTGGCCGAGGGGATGAACCCGGACTCGACGACCTACGTGTCGGCGCCGTTCACGTGGGCGCCGAACCCGAACTACACCTGCGAGCAGCAGGCCGGCTGGTGCCCACTCGAGACGTACAGCCGCAGCTATCTCGGCGCCGTCTCCGTGACCCGGGCGACGCTGAGCTCCGACAACACCGTCTACGGGCAGCTCACGCTCGACATCGGGCCGCAGAAGGTCGTCGACATGGCCCGCAAGCTCGGTATCCGCGAGAGCCCGCTGCCGGCCGTGCCGTCGGTCGGCCTCGGCGCCGCCTCGATCACGCCGCTCGAGATGGCCTCCGCCTACGCGACGCTCGCCGCCGGCGGCGTCTACTCGAGGCCGTTCGCAATCCGGCGGGTCGTCTTCGCCAACGGCCAGGAGGACGAGACGGCGGGCTGGGGCAAGCCCAAGCGCGAGCGGGTGGTGCCGGACTGGGTCGCGACGGCCATCCTCGGCGTGCTCGAGCAGAACCACCGGTACGGCACGGGCAGCCTCGCGGCCGGCTACTTCTCCTCACCCGCGGCCGGCAAGACCGGCACGACGGAGAACCACGCCGACGCATGGTACTGCGGGCTGGCCCCCACCCTCTCGACGACCGTCTGGATGGGCTATCCGCGGGCGCAGATCTCGATGTACAGCATCCACGGCTTCTCGGCGATCGCCGGCGGGACGCTGCCGGCGCTGATCTGGGGCAAGTTCATGCAGTCCGCCTATCCCGAGGGGCTCGACCGCGCCTTCCCCGAGGCGAAGGTGGCGCCCCAGTGGCAGACGTTCTCGCGTACCTACGCGAACCGGTCCTACGTCAGCCCGGGCTACAGCAGCGACCCGGGGACGACGGCGACGACGACGGAGACACCGGCCGAGCCCGCGCCGCCCGCGCCCGAGCCCCCGCCCGAGCCCCCGGCGCCCGCACCCGAACCGCCGCCCCCGCCTCCGACCACCGAGCCGCCGCCGACCGAGCCCCCGGCCCCGCCTGGGTAAGAGTCTCCCCCTCGGCGCCGGCTTCCTGACCCTGGCGCTGGTCGGCGCCTGCGCGGGGCTCGCCTGGGCCGCCGGCTCCCCGCTCGTCCCGGGCGAAGGCGGCCGGCTAGTCGGCGACGCCGCCTGGGCCTGGGCGTTCCTTGCCTGCGCCGCGGTGGCGCTCGCCTGCTACGCCGCGGGGGTCGTCCTGCTCCGGAGGACGGCCGTCCGGGTGGCTCTCGTCGTCGCGCTGGCGGCGGCGATCCAGGTCGCGCCGCTCGCGGCCCCGCTGCTCCTCTCCTCCGACGCGTGGACGTACTGGTCCTACGGGCGGATCGCGGCCGTCCAGGGCGGCAACCCCTACGAGCAGCCGCCGTCCGCGTTCCCGGAGGACGCGGCGTTCCCATGGGTGGGAGCGGCTTGGCGAGATACGACCTCGGTCTACGCGCCGGCCTTCACGCTGGCGTCGGAGCCGCTCGCGCTCGCCGCCGGCGACTCGCACGAGCGGGCGGCCTGGCTCTTCAAGTCGATCGCCGCGCTGGCGATGATCGTCGCCGCGGCGCTGGCGGCCCGGCTCGGCGCCCGGCCGGCGTTCGCGGCTGCGTTCGTCGGGTGGAACCCCGTGCTCGCGCTCCACCAGGGCGGCGGCGGCCACAACGACGCCTGGCTCGCCGCCCTCGTCCTCGCCGCCCTCGCGCTCGCAGTCGCCGGGCGCGGCAGGCTGGCGGGCGTCGCCTGGGCCTTTGCGGTGCTCGTCAAGTGGGTCCCCCTGCTGTTCCTGCCGCTCCGCGCGCTCGAGGCCCGGCGGACGCGGCGGCGGCTCGTCCACGCCGGCACCCTCGCCGCCGGAGCCGCCGTGCTGGCAGTCGCGACGTGGCGGTATGGACTGCACTGGGCCGAGGCGTTCGGGCCACTGGCCCGCAACGCGGAGCTGCGGACGCGGTTCGCCCTGCCCTCGCGGCTCGAGCAGGCCGGGCTCCCCGGCGACGCCGCGGTGGCGCTCTGCCTGGCGGCCTTCGCGCTCGCCTACGCATGGCTCCTGCGGGAGGCCTGGCGCGGCCGCGCCCGTCTCGGGCTCGCGGCGGGGGCCTTTCTGCTGGCGGTTCCGTACCTCGCGCCGTGGTACCTCGCCTGGAACGTGCCCGTCGCAGCGGTCGAGGAGGATCCCGCCGCGTGGTGGCTCGGAATCGGGCTCTCGGCCTACCTCCTGCCGCAGACGATCCCCATCTAGTCTTCGGCCGTGCGCGGGCTGCTCTCCCTGGACGAGGCCGTCCGGACCGTCCTCGAGCGCGTCCGGCCGCTGCCGTCCGAGCGCCTGCCGCTCGGCGAGGCGGCCGGCAGGGTGCTCGCGGAGCCCGCGTCCGCCGCCGTCGACCTGCCGCCGTTCCCCAGTTCCGCGATGGACGGCTACGCGCTGAGGGCCGCCGACACGCCCGGAACGCTCCCGGTCGTGGCGCGGATCGCCGCCGGTCGTCCCGCTCCGCGCCCGCTCGCGCCGGGGGAGGCGATGGCGATCGCCACCGGGGGCGTCGTGCCGGAAGGTGCGGACGCGGTCGCGCCGATCGAAATCGTTGTCGTAGAGGACAACAACATCCAGCTGGCCCGGGCCGTAGAGACCGGAGCGCACGTCCGTCCGCGAGGCGGCGATGCGGGGGCGGGAGACGTCGTCGTGGGCGTCGGGCAGCGGCTCGGCCCGGCCCAGGTGGGCGCGCTCGCCGCCGCAGGCGTCGCCGAGGTCGCCTGCGCCAGGCGCCCCGAGGTGGCCGTGCTCGCGACCGGAACCGAGCTCCGCCCGCCGGGCGAGCCGCTGCACCCCGGGGAGATCTACGAGGCGAACGGCTTCCTCCTGGCGGCTGCGCTCGCCGGCGCGGGCGCGGAGCTCGAGCGGCTGCCCGTCGCGGTGGACGAGGAGGGCGCGCACCGGCAGGCGCTCGAGCGTGCGCTCGAAGCGGACGTGGTCGTCACCTCCGGCGGCGTCTCCGTCGGGCCGCACGACCTCGTCCGGCGGATCGAGGCCGAGCTCGGCGTCGAGGAGGTCTTCTGGGGCGTCGCCGTGAAGCCGGGAAAGCCCGTCTCCTTTGCGGTGCGCGGCTCGACGCTCGTCTTCGGGCTCCCGGGGAACCCCGTCTCGACGCTCGCGGGCTTCGAGCTGTTCGTCCGCCCGGCGCTGCTCGCGCTCCAGGGCGCGCGCGAGCCCGGTCCCCGCTACGAAGCGGCGACGACGACGGCGACGCTCCGCCGGAACGAGGCGCGCGACGAGCTCCTGCGCGCACGTGCGAGCGTCGGCGAGGACACGGTCGCGCTCGACCCGGTCGCGGGGCAGGAGTCGCACATGATCGCCCGGGCGGCTGACGCCGACG
>JACVRU010000124.1 GCA_014534295.1 Thermoleophilia bacterium
CAGCCGAGCCCGCCCGGCTGGCTCGACCTCGCGCTGGCGGTGCCGCTGCTGGACGTCTCGCGGGCACGGAGCGAGCTCGGCTGGGAGCCTCGGCGGACGGCCGAGGAGGCGCTGCTCGAGCTACTCGCCGGGATCCGCGACGGCGCCGGGATCGACACGCCCCCGCTCGCGCCCGGGGCGGGCGGGCCGCCGCGGGCCCGCGAGCTCGTGACGGGCGTGGGCTCCCGCGAGGACGCGTAGAGGAACGGGCCGGGCCGCCGCGGGGGCGGCCCGGCGCGGGCTCGCGCTAGGTGCGCGTCCCGAGGCGCCTGTTCCAGCCCAGGTCCTCGACGAGCAGCGCGGCGGCGGTCGCGGCGAGGCCCCACAGGAGCAGGTCGCCCGCGCGCTCTTCGGAGAACACGCCGATCACGAACAGCACCACGGCCAGGGCGAGCAGCAGCCCTCTGACTCCGATCATTTCGCAAGCCTCCCTACCGGTCGTTGAACCCCCGCGTGACGTTCGCCGCAATCGGGGGCGTTCCTGCTCGGGAGCCTCTAGTTCCCGTCGGTGTCGGGATCGAGGTCGGACGCCCTGCTCGCGGCCTGCTCGGCCCGTGCCCGGTCGAGCTTCGCCTCCTCCGCCGCTTGCTGGGCCAGCGCCTCCCGCTCCTCTGCACGGCGGGCGCTCTCCTCCGCGCTCTCGCGCAGCCCTTCCGCCTGGCGGCGCCGCTCCTCGACCCGCCGCTCCTTCGCCCGGCTGGCGCCGAGCGCGAGCAGCCCGATCACGACGATCGCGACGACGACGATCACGACCCACACCCATGTGTCCACGTTCTCGCCTCCGGTTCGATTGCGGTGGTGCGTTCCCGGCGCCAGTGTCCATGAATCTAGTCCGGGAGCAACGGCACCGCCAGCCCCTGGTCGCGGCCGAGCAGGACGGCGCGGACGACGGCGTCCGGCCCGAAGCGCTCGCGGATCTCGTCGAGCGCCGCGTCGAGCGCCAGCCCATCGTGGCCGTCCAGGGGGAGGACGAGCTGCACGGCGCGGTCGTCGTCGAGGTTGGCGACCGAGATCCCGACGAGCGTGATGCCGCCCCGCTCGATCGCCGGCATCGCCGCGGCGAGGAGACGGCGCGTCGTCTCCAGGATCGTGTGGGTCCGGGCGGTGGCTCGGGGAAGCGTGTGGGACCGCGTCGCGCGGGAGAAGTCGTCGAAGCGCAGCCGGAGCACGACCGTACGGCCCACGCGGTGGGCGGCCCGTAGCCTCCGCGTGACCCGCTCGACCAGGCCGATCGCGACGGCGTCGATCGCGTCGCCCGTCTTCGGCGACCGGCCGAGGGCGCGCTGCGAGCCGATCGAGCCTCGTCGCCGGCGCGGCTGGACGAGTCGCGGGTCGCGGTTGTGGGCGAGGGCGTGCAGATGGCGTCCCTGCGCGCGGCCGAGCAGGGCCACGAGCGCCGCCTCGGAGAGGGCGGCGACGTCGTCGACCGTACGCAGCCCACGGCTCTGCAGCTTGACGGCGGTCACCGGGCCTACGCCCCAGAGCCGCTCGACCGGCAGCGGGTGGAGGAAGGCGAGCTCCCGGTCGGGCGGGACGACGAGCAGCCCGTCCGGCTTCGCGACGCCGCTGGCGACCTTGGCGAGGAACTTCGTCCGCGCCACGCCGACGGTGATCGGCAGGCCGACGCGTTCGCGCACCGCCAGCCGCAGCCGCGCGGCGATCGCCGCGGGCGTGCCTGCGATCCGCGCCATGCCGCGGACGTCGAGGAACGCCTCGTCGATCGACAGGCCCTCGACCAGCGGAGACATGTCCTCGAAGACACGGTAGGCGGCCTTGCTCGCCTCCGAGTACGCGGACATGCGTGGCGGCACCACGGCCCCGTCCGGGCAGAGCCTGCGTGCGCGGCCGAGGGTCATCGCCGTGCGCACACCGAGCGCCTTCGCCTCGTAGCTCGCGGCGAGGACGACGCCCGCCCCGACGATCACCGGCCGTCCGCGCAGGCGCGGGTCGTCGCGCTGCTCGACGGACGCGTAGAAGGCGTCGAGGTCCGCGTGGAGGATGTTGGTCTCCATGAGCGAACACATGTTCGCAGATCGTGCAGCTACATCGTGATGACGAGCTTGCCGCGGGCATGGCCCTCGCCGAGGTGGCGGAGCGCGGCCGGGACCTCGGCCAGCGGATACGTTCGCTCGACGACCGGCTTCACGCGTCCCGACTCGAGCAGCTCGGCCATGAGGGCGAGGTCGGCCTGCTCGATCTTCGCGAGGAAAGAGGCGACGGTCTGCTTGCGGAAGAGGCCGGAGAGCCTCGCGCCGGCGAAGTGCGGGAGCGGCCCCAGGCCCGTGTTCATCGACCCACCGGTGAGGACGACGGTCGCGTTCGGCGCGAGCACCCTGGCGAACTGCCGGAAGGGCCGGCTCCCGGCGACGTCGATCATCACGTCGTGCCGAATGCCGAGCCTGGTGAAGTCCTCGCGCGTGTAGTCGACGACCCGGTCGGCGCCCAGCGAGCCGACGAGCTCGACCTTGCTCGCGCTGCAGACCGCCGTCACGTCGGCTTCGAGCCACTTCGCGAGCTGGACGGCGAACGTGCCCACCCCGCCGGAGGCCCCGTTGATCAGGATCTTCTGTCCCGCCCGCACGCGTCCGTGGTCCCGGAGCGCCTGGAGGGCGGTCAGGCCGGCGACGGGCACAGCGGCGGCCGCCTCGAAGGAGACGTTCGCCGGCTTTCGGACCAGACGAACCTGGCGCGCGGGGGCGTACTCCGCCCAGGACGCGCCGGACATGCCGAAGACCTCGTCGCCCGGCTGGAACTCGGTCACCTCTGTGCCGACCGCCTCGATCCGTCCGGCGAGGTCGGCCCCGATGCCGGCCGGCTCCGGTTGACCGCGGGCGATGACCTTTCCCACCATCCGCGTGAATGCGGGCGCCATGACCCGGTACCACTCCGCCGGATTCACCGAGGATGCGTGCACCCGCACGAGGGCCTGGTTCGGAGCGATGTCCGGCAGGTCGACCTCGCGGACCTCGACCGAGTCCGGTGAGCCGCGGCCGGTCTGAACGATCGCCCTCATCGAGCCAGCAGGGCCGGATCGAGGCCCGCCCGCCTCCGCGTCGCGGTCCACTTGACAAGGCGCTCGAGCGGGCAGCCGCGGGCGCGAGGGTGGAGCGCGCCGAACGCAGCCAGGCTACGAGCGACCCGGTCCTCGTGGCGGGCACGCACGTGCTCGTAGTCGAACGTCATCATCTTCCTGCCTCCTCACGTACGATGTAAGTGTACGCCGTAAGCTAAGCGTACAGCGTAAGCTTGTCAAGGATGGCGAAGAAGACGCGAAGTCCGCTGACGAGAGAGCGCGTCCTCGGCGCTGCGCTCGCGCTGGCCGACGAGGGTGGGTTCGAGGCGCTGAGCATGCGCAAGCTCGGCCACGAGTTGGGAGTCGAGGCGATGTCGCTCTACAACCACGTGGCCAACAAGGGCGACCTCCTGCACGGGATCCTCGAGCTGGTCCTGCTCGAGATGGAGATCCCCGGCGAGGGCGTGCGTTGGAAGGCGGCGCTCCGGAAGCATGCGGTGTCGGCGCACGCGGCGTATCGCCGTCATCCGTGGGCGTGCCGCCTCGCGGTGGCGCCGCCGTCGCTCGATCACGTCCTCGACGTGCAGATCAGGCAGATGGAGTGGAAGCTCGGCCGCCTCCGCGAGGGCCTGTCCGAGCACCTCGCCTATCACGGCCTGCACGCCCTCGACAGCCACATCACCGGCTTCACGCTCTGGGAGCTGAGCCACAACATCACGGCCGAGAACGTCGGCGACCTGGCCGCGCGCTTCCTCCGCCTGTTCCCGGCCGACGATTACCCGCGCACGTACGAGCACGTCGAGCAGCACCTGACGGGCTTCGGCCGCGACACCGACGCGTTCGAGTTCGGGCTCGACCTGATCCTCGACGGGCTCGAGCGGCAGCACGAGCCGCAGACGCGTCCGAGGAAGCGGAGGACCGCGGCGCGATGAGCGCGCGTCGAGGGCGGCTGCGCCTGCGGCGCGGTCCAGGTCGGCTGACGCCCGGCTCATCCCCGCCTTTTCCGTCGTGCGGTCGTCTAACCACGGGATGGCACCGGCCGATGCGCTCACGCGGTCCACCCGACGGGCACGCCGCCGCCTCCTGCGTGAGGCCGCAATCGTCCTCGTGCTCGTCGGCTCCGGAGTGGCGGCGGTCTACTTCTTCTATGGACGCTCGACCACGGAGAGCCTGTGGCCGGTCGCCGGCACGCACGTCCA
>JACVRU010000054.1 GCA_014534295.1 Thermoleophilia bacterium
GAGAACGGGCGGCCGAAGAGCTCGGGCCGGTAGTAGAGCGTCTTGACCACGCCCAGCGGCTCGGCGCCGCTCCGGTCGCGAATCGCGTCGAGCACGGCGGCCTCGGCCGGCCCGTGCCCGCGGTCGACGACGCCGAGCCTCATCCCAGCGCCCGCAATCCCGCCTCGAGCCGGCGCAGCCCCTCCTCCACCGCGACCGCGACCGTCTGCTTGAAGATCTCGTCCTCGGAGCAGCCCGCGGCCTTCAGCGCCTCGACGTCCGCGTCCGTGACGCGGTGGGCGCCCGCGCGAACCTGCTCGAGGTACGCGGCCATCGCCGGGGGCGCCGGCGGTAGCGCCGCCACGTTCCGCCGCAGCTCGTCGAGCGCCGCGTCCATGCGGTGATTCTACGACCGGCCGGCGACTCTAGTCCCGCAGCCCGGGCGGAACGAGCTCGCGGCCGCCGGGGCGGCTCAGCTGCCCGCGGACGTCGCGGAGCAGCCGCGCCAGGCTCGGGCTCCAGTCGGAGCGCAAGCCCGCGAGGGCGCAGCGCGCGTCTACCCAGAACGGACAAGACTCGCCGGGACAGGCGTTAAGCTCTCCCACCGCTCGATCCAGCTCGCAGACCATGACGGGAGCTTCCTTGGCGCGGCGTGGCGAGGCATCCGGGAAAACCCCGATCCGGGCTGCGGGCGCAACCGCGGCGCTCGCAGCCGCTCACGGAAAGGGGTCCCGATGCGACGCCTGTTCGAGTTCGGAGGGTATGTGGCGGGTGCGCTGCTGATCGCGTTCGGCGTGGTGGCGCTGATCCTCGGAGTCGGCGGCCGCAGCGACGTCCGCGACAACCTCGCGCGCGAGAAGATCGAGGGATCGCCCGACATGACGCCGGCGGAGATCCGGGCGGCCGTCGACCAGGCGGGGCTCGAGATCGACGACCTGCCGGACTGCACCGTCGCCGGCGAGCTCGTCGACAGGGGGAGCGAGGCGCGCTGCTTCGCCGACTACATGCGCATCCACGCGCTCCAGGGCACGGGCGGCCGCGTCTACGCGGAGATGGGGCGGTTCCTGACCGCGTCGGGCGAGGAGACGAACGACCCGGCCGAGGCGGAGATGGTCGACGGGCGGCCGGTGCCGAACCGGGCGCGCGACCTCTGGGTGACCGAGACGGCGCTCGCGACCGCGCTGAACATGGCCTTCTTCGCCGAGCAGGTGTCCAACTTCTCGATCGTCGTCGCCGTGGCGCTCATCCTCGCGGGGATCGGGTTCATCGTGCTCGCCTACGCGGCGCTGCGGTGGCTGCCGGACTACGAACGAAGGCGCGCCTAGCCGGCTCGGGTCAGGGTCAACCCCGACCGCGCCTCCGGGGCCGCCCTCTGGCGCCCCGGCGGCGCCTGTGTGACGATCAGCGAGTGGCCGTGACCGTGCTGATCGTGGACGACCACCCGTCCTTCCGCGCGTCGGCCCGCGCCCTCCTCGAGGCCGAGGGCTTCGAGGTGGTCGGAGCGGCCGCGGACGGCGAGTCGGCAGTCGAGCTGGCCCTGGTGCTCCGGCCCGAGCTCGTGCTGCTGGACGTGATGCTGCCGGACATGAGCGGGTTCGAGGTCGCCGAGCGGCTGGCGGGCGCTGCCGCGTCTCGAATCATCCTCGTCTCGAGCCGCGAGCAGGGCGACTACGGGCAGCGCGTGCGCCGGAGCGGGGCGCTCGGCTTCGTGGCCAAGGACCGGCTCTCGGGCGCCGCGCTCCGCGAGCTGATGGGAGCCGCCGCGTGAGGAGGCTGGTCGCGCTCCTCATCGCCGTCGGAGCGGTCCCCCTCGCCATCGTCGCCTACCGCATCCAGATCGACCAGCTCGGCAGCTCGTCGGCCCGGTCGCTCGCGATCGTCGCAGCCGGGCTCTCGTTTCTGCTCGCCGGCCTGATCGCCTGGCTGCGGCGCCCCGAGAACCGGCTCGGCCCGCTGCTGGCGGCGGCCGGGCTGTTGCTGCTCCTCAGGCAGCTTCGCTACAGCGACGACCCCCTCCTCTTCACGGTCTTCTTCGCCCTCGGTGAGCTGGGATACGCGCTGGTCGCCCACGCCGTGCTCGCCTACCCGGCCGGGCGCGTGACGGACCGCGCCGAGCGGGTGCTGATGAAGGTCGGCTACGCGACGCTGATCGTCCTGCCCGTCGCGACGCTGCTCTTCCACGACGGGAGCCGCCGCCTGTTGGGGTTCGACGAGGCCGCGCGCGAGAGCCTGCTGCTGCTGGTCGGGAACGGGGAGGTCGCTGACGCGCTCCAGAAGGCGCTGCGGGTCTCGTTCTACGGCGTCCTGTCGGCGCTCTTCATCGCGGCGATCGTGCGCCGGTTCGTCGGCGCCTCCCCGCGCACGCGCCGGATCTTCGCGCCGCTGCTGCTCGCGGCCGTCGCCATTGCCCTCCGTGCGATCTTCCAGTCGGTCTCCACGTTCTTCGATCCGCCGTTCTCCGACGAGTACCTGTTCTGGTGGCAGATCGGGGCGTTCATCGCCTTGCCGGTCGCGCTCGTCGCAGGCCTCGTCCGGGCCCGGATGGCACGCGCCGCGGTCGGGGATCTCGTCCTCGAGCTGCAGCGCACGCCGCCGGAGGGCCTCCGCGATGCGCTCGCCCGCGCGCTCGACGACCCGACGCTCGAGCTCGCCTTCTGGCTACCCGAACGGGGCGGGTTCGTCGATCCGGCCGGCCAGCCGATCGAGCTGCCGCCTGCGAGCGAGAGCCGAGCGGTCACGGAGCTCGAGCACGAGGGCCGGCCGGTCGCGGCGCTCGTCCACGACCCGTCGCTGCTCGAGGAGCCGCGGCTCGTCCGGTCGGCCGGCGCCGCCGCCCGAATGGCGATCGAGAACGCGCGCCTCCAGGCGGAGCTGCGCGCCCAGCTCGACGAGGTGCGGGCGTCCCGCAAGCGGATCGTCGCCGCGGGGGACGCCGAGCGCCGCCGGCTCGAGCGGAACCTCCACGACGGCGCCCAGCAGCAGCTCGTCGCGGTCGCGCTCAAGCTGCGCGCCGCACAGGGGAAGCTCGGCGACCCGGCCGTCGACCGGCTGCTGAGCGAGGCGGTGAACGAGCTCCAGGGCGCCGTGGACGAGCTGCGCGAACTCGCGCGCGGCGTGCACCCGGCGATCCTCACCGAGGAGGGGCTCGGCGCCGCGCTCGAGTCGCTCGCGTCCCGGTCCGCATTCCCGGTGCGGCTGGTCGAGGCGCCGGAGGAGCGCTTCCCGGCGGACGTCGAGGGGACCGCGTACTTCCTCGCCTGTGAGGCGCTCGCCAACGTCGTCAAGCACGCGCAGGCCTCGCGGGCGACGATCGACGCGCGCCGGATGGACGGCGTCCTGGTCGTCGAGGTCGAGGACGACGGCGTCGGCGGCGCGCGGCCGGCGGCGGGCTCCGGCCTGCGCGGGCTCGCCGACCGCGTCGAGGCGCTCGGCGGACACCTGCGGATCGAGAGCCCGGCCGGCGGCGGGACGCGGATCGTCGGGGAGATCCCGTGCGGGTCGTGATCGCCGAGGACTCGGTGCTCATGCGCGAGGGGCTCGTCCGCGTGCTGACCGAGGCGGGCTTCGAGGTGCCCGCGGCGGTCGGGACCGGCGACGAGCTCGTGAAGGCGATCGGCTGGGCGAAGCCGGAGGTCGCCATCCTCGACGTCCGCATGCCGCCGACCCACACCGACGAGGGCGCGCGAGCAGCCGCCGAGATCCGCGCCCGCGAACCGGCGATCGGCATCTTGCTCCTGTCCCAGGTCGTCGAGGCGCGGCACGCACTGCGGCTCTTCAGCGAGAGCCCCGAGGGCTTCGGCTACCTGCTCAAGGACCGCGTGCTCGAGCTCGAGGACTTCCTGGACGCCGTGCGGCGGGTGGCGCGCGGCGGCACGGCGATGGACCCCGAGGTCGTGCGGCAGCTGCTCAACCGGCAGGACGAAGAGGGGCCGCTCGCCGAGCTCTCCGGGCGCGAGCGGGAGGTGCTCGCGCTGATGGCCGAGGGCCGCTCGAACCAGGCGATCTGCAGCGCGCTCTTCCTCAGCCCCAAGACGGTGGAGTCGCACGTGAGCGCGATCTTCGCGAAGCTGCGGCTCCCGCCGGCCCCGGACGACCACCGCCGCGTGCTCGCGGTGCTCGCCTTCCTCCAGGGCTAGCCCTGCCTGATCTTCCGGGGCTCGGCCGGATCCCGGTTCCGGGCGGCGCCCGATGGCGCCGCGCCCGCGCCTCCGTAGCGTGAGGCCATCAGCTCACACGCCGCCGGCCCGGTCGGCCGCCCGGCGAGACCGAGACCCACGAGGAGGTGGCAGGACATGTCGCGGAACAACCGTGCCCGCAGGCTGCTCGCAGTCGCGCTCGCGCTCGCCGCACTGGCGGCCGTGGCGCCGGCTTCGAGCCTCGCCGACCCGGGCGGCGGCGGCGGCCCTTCGCGCATCGCGCGCTGACCCACCGTCACCCCGCTCG
The DNA here is from genome assembly GCA_014534295.1 of Thermoleophilia bacterium. Classification (GTDB taxonomy): domain Bacteria; phylum Actinomycetota; class Thermoleophilia; order Gaiellales; family Gaiellaceae; genus JACVRU01. The sequence goes on from JACVRU010000054.1 coordinate 4,423, forward strand.
CCCACGGAAGCCCCGAGAGGGGCTTCCGTGCCGTTCAGGCGGGCTGCAAGTCGCCGAGCAGCGCTCGTGCCCGCTTCGCGGCGGCTCGGTTCCCCTTACGCCTGTAGAGCTCCAGCGCGTGCAGGACGTGCTCGCCTGCCTCCTCCTCGCGGCCGGCGAGGCGCTCGACCTCCGCGGCGTCGAGCAGCAGGCGGGCGCGGGCGTTCAGCGCGTCGGTCGCCTCGGAGAGAGCAAGGGCGTCGCGAGCCACGGTTCGTGCCATAACGGGCGCTCCACGCCGAGCCGCGAGCTTGGCCTCGGCCGACCGCCACGCGAGCTGGGCACTGACGTCTCCCTCGGCCGCGAGCGCTCGGGAGCGCGCGGCCCATTCGGCCCCCTCCTCGCGGCGATCCAGGTCGCAGAGCAAGCTCGCCAGCTGTCCCGCCAGTTCGGGAAGGTGCGTGTTGTCCTGGAGCACGGTCAGCGCCGAGCAACCCTCGCGCAGCAGCCGCTCCGCCTCGTCGAGGTCGCCTGCGAGGACCTCCACGTCGTGGGCGACCGGGGCCCACATAGTCGCTAGTCCGCCGGATCCGGTCCAGCCGAGTTCCTCGAAGGCCGCTCTGGCGTCGGCGATCAACCCCCGGGCCTGAGAGAAGCGGCCTCGCATCGCCTCCAGGCCCCCGAGAAACGTCCCGATGATCGCCTCGCCGCTCCGATCTCCGCTGGTGAGCAGCTTGCGGCAACGCGCGATCGCGTCCGAAACCGGAGTCGGGCCACAGTAGAGCGCCGCCGCCAGCTCGCGGAGGCACGTGGCAGGCACCCACCCGACCCGCCGGTAGTGGCGCAGCGCCAGGTCGGCGGTCTCCTCGGAGGCCGCGTACCTGCGCTGCAGGCCGCCGTAGACGTGCGCGAGCGCGAGCCAGGTGCGGGCGAGATGCCGGTCCTCGCCCATCGCCTCGAAGACGGGGATCGCTGCTTCAGCCGACTCGACCAAGTGCTGCGTGCCGCTCGCGGGATCGAAGAAGAGCCGCAGGTAGGCGAGATCGATCTCCGCCCGGAGCTCGAAGCCCCGGTCGCCCGCTGCGTGCGCCGCCGACCTCGCCGCGTCGAGCGCCGCCTCTGCCCGCTCCACGTCTCCGAGCGCCCAGAGCGCGCCGCCGAGCTCGCCCAGGGTCTCGGGCCGCGCCGGATGGGGCTCCGGGAGCAGGCCGACCGCGCGGTCGAGGAGGTTCGCCGCCCCGCGGGCGTCGCCCACCCGCCACACCCGGGTGCCCGCCCCGCTCAGCCGCTCGCCCGCCTCCTCGGCGAGCCGACGCGCCTGGCGGTCGGCCTGCCCGGCCTCGACGCGGTTCCGGTGCGCCTGCTCGAGGTGGTAGCCCACGAGCTCGTCCGCCTCGCCGCGATCGTCGAGCCACTCCGCCGCCAGCTCGTGCAGCTCGGAGCGGCGGCGCTTCGTGATCGCGGCGTAGGCGACGTCGCGGATGAGGCCGTGGTGGAACGCGAGCCGCCCGTCGGGCACCGCACGCACGAAGCTGCGCTCGACGAGCAAGTCGAACGGTGGCCGGCTCTCGCTCCGGCAGAGGTGGCCCACCCCGGTCGGCTCGAACAGGCGGCCGAGCACCGCGGCGCACTCGAGCAGCTCCCGCTCGGGAGCCGGGAGGCGGTCGAGCCGGCTCGCGAGCAGCGCCTCGAGCGAGAGCGGGACGGAGGCGAGCTCCTCTTCGCCCTCCCCCGCGGCATGCGCGAGGAGCTGCTCGGCGAACAGCGCGTTGCCCTCGGCGAGCTCGGCGACCCGCGCCCGCGCCTCGTCGCTCAACGTTCCGCCGAGATTCGCGACGAGCTCCGCGGACTCCGTCTGCCGGAGCGGCGCGAGCTCGACGGCGACCGGCCAGTCGGATCGCGCCTCGCGGAGATCGGGGCGGGCGAGACAGAGCACGAGGACGGGCGCGCCTGCCTCACGCTCTCCCAGATAGGCGACGAGGTCGAGCAGCGTCGGCTCCGCCCAGTGGACGTCGTCGAGGACGAGCAGCACCGGCTTCCGCGCGGCGACCCCCTCGAGCAGCCGCCGGACCGCCCAGAACCCCTCCTGCGCCGGCGCGGCGCTGTCCGCGAGGCCCGTCAGCTCGCGCACACGTCGCGCGACGAGTGCCGCGTCCTCCGCGTCGCCGAGCAGCGCCGCGAGCCCCTCCTCCGAGCCGTCCGGCACGAGCCGGCGGACGACCTCCGCGACCGGGAGATACGTGGCCCCCTGGCCGTAGGAGACGCAGCGCCCGACGAGCAGCTCCGCGCCGTCTCCCAGCGTCGCCGCCAGCTCGCGCGCGAGCCGCGTCTTGCCGATCCCCGCCTCGCCGACGACCGTGACGACGCAGCAGCCGCCGGCTCCGCGGAGCGCGTCGAACGCGTCCAGGAGGGCCGAAAGCTCGTCCCGACGGCCGACGAGCGGGGCCTCCGGCCGGCGCGGGATCGCCTCGGCCTGGGGCGCGACGGCCAGCAGGCGGAACGCACGGACCGGGGCCGGGACCGGCCTCCCCACCGGCTCGGCTGCCACTGCCTCCCGCACGAGACGGTAGGTCGCGCCCCCGAGGAGGATCTCGCCCCCCTCGGCCGACTGCTCGAGCTTGGCGGCGACGTTGACGGCGTAGCCGGTCGCGAGCGCGCCGGTCTCTCCTCCGACGACGGCCTCGCCGGTGTTGACGCCGAGCCGGACCTCCAGCCCGGCGCCGAGCTCTGCGACCGAGTCGCGCACGTCGGCGGCCGCCCGCACCGCCCGGAGCGCGTCGTCCTCGTGCCGCTGCGGCACGCCGAAGACAGCGACGACGGCGTCCCCGACGAACTTCTCGACGGCGCCCCCGTGGCGCTCGAGCGCGGCGCGGGCGGCGCCGAAGTAACGCCGCAGCAGCACCCGGTACGCCTCCGGGTCGAGGCCCGCGGCCAGCTCGGTCGAGCCGACGAGGTCGGCGAACAGCACCGTTACCGTAGCGCGCCGCTCGACCGCGAGCGCCGGCATGCCCGTGACGGGCGCGTCGACCGCGGGATCCTGCCGGAGGATCGCGTGCTGGAGCTCCTGGAGCTGCGGGCTCGGCTCGAGCCCGAGCTCCTCGTCGAGGAAGCGCCTGGCCGCCTGATAGGCCTGGAGCGCGTCCGCCTGCCGGCCGGAGCGGTAGAGGGCGAGCATCAGCTGAGCGCGCGGCCGCTCCCGGAACGGGTGCTCGGCGACGATCGCCTCGAGCTCGGGGACGAGTGCCTCGTGCCGGCCGAGCGCGAGCTCCGCCTCGGCGAGCTCCTCGCGGGCGGCGGCGCGCAGCTCCTCGAGCCGGTCGGCCTCGACCTCCGCGAACGGCTCGAAGGCGACGTCCGCGAGCGCCGGGCCGCGCCAAAGCGCGAGCGCCTCGCGTAGCCGGCCGGCCCGTTCTACAGGCTCGAGTCCGCGGGCCTCCTCCACGAGCCGTTCGAAGCGGGCGGCGTCGATCCGCTCCGGCTCGACGTCGAGCACGTAGCCCGGCGGGCGCGTGAGGAGGACGTCCGTCCCAAGCAGCTTGCGCAGCATCGAGACGGCGTTCTGGAGCGACGCCCGCGCCGACGGAGGCGGCCGCTCGCCCCAGAGGTCGTCGAGGAGGCGGTCGATCGAGACCACGTGGCCGGCCCGCAGCAGCAGCGCGATCAGCAGGGCACGCTGCTTCGGGCGGTTGACCCCGAGCGGCCGTCCGCCGTTGCTCACCTCGAGCGGGCCGAGGATCCTGAACTCCATGCGCGGTTGCCTCGTGTCGAACGTAGCAGGGTTCGCGGGCGGCGAACAGGGGCGGGATTAGAGCGGGATTAGGGGCGCGGCGCAGGCTCCGGCTACCTGAAACCCCACTGGAGGTGTCCGATGAGCCCCGTTACCGCCCGCCCGATCCTGCCCCCCATCGCCCCCGCCGCGGGGGCCGCGCTCGTTGCCGAGGTCGAGGCCTACCTCGCCGCGGTCGACGCCTTCCGTGCGGAGGGCCTGGTCGTCGAGTGGCGCCCCGAGCGTCCGGCGCGGCGGAGGCGTCGGCAGGCATCCCCGACCTCGAAAGGACGAGGGACATGAACGGCCACACGATTCGAGCGACCCTGCTCCTCGCGGCGGCGATGCTCGTCGCTGCTTCCCTGGCGGGGTCGGCAGGCGCGCGCCCGGAGGCGCTCGCGAACATGCATCTGCAGATCGAGGACCCGGCCGGCGACAGCGGCTCGGCGCCGGACCTGACCCTCCTGAACGTCGGCAACGACGTCGTCGCAGGGCCGATCGTGATCTGGATCGACACCGCGAACCGCGATCGGCTGGGCGGGGACGACATGGTCTCCGTCTTCCTCGACGCCGACCAGAACCCGGCGACGGGGCTGGCCCCGTTCGGGATCGACTACGTCGTCGGCGGCGGGTCGGCCGCGACGGCGCGGGTCTTCCGCTGGGACGGGGCGGCCCTGGTCCGCGAGCCGGCCCCGAGCCTCAGGTTCGAGCAGTTCGCCAGGGAGATCCGGATCTCGATCCAGCCGGCCGACCTCGGCGGGACGCGGGCGTTCGACTTCTTCGTCGCCGCGACGAACGGCGTCGACACGGACTTCGCGCCGGACGGTGGGCCCGCGGTCTACACGCTGAGGTCCGGCCCGGTCGTGCTCTCGGTCGAGGCCTTCCGGGTCACGCCGAGGGTCGCGCGCGCGGGCAGGCGGGTCACCGCGGTGCTCCTCCCCGGCCGCGAGGACACCTTCGAGGTGCTCTGGGAAGGCACCGTCCGCTGTACGGCGAAGGTCGGGAAGACCAGCCTGCCGACGCGAAAGGGGTGGAGCGACGCGGGCGCCTTCTGCTCGCTCGCCGTGCCCAAGACGGCGAAGGGCAAGCGGGTGACTGTCACGCTCTCGGTCGCGTTCGGCGGCCGGACGGTCTCCCGCACCTGGCGCTCCACCGTGCGCTGAAGCCGGCGCAGCTAGGCGAGGGAGGCCCGCGATGCGGCGGCGGGCCTCCCTCGCCCTCGATCACGCGTCGGCGTGCGCCCGTTCGATCGCCGCGAGATCGAGCTTCCGCATCGCGAGCATCGCCTCGGTCGCCCGCCGCGCCTTCTCGGGGTCGTCGTCGGAGATCAGCTCCACGAGCCCGTTCGGGATCACCTGCCAGGAGAGCCCGAACTTGTCCTTCAGCCAGCCGCAGACGCTCTCCTCGCCGCCCTCGGACAGCACGCTCCAGTAGTGGTCGACCTCCTCCTGGTCGTCGCAGTGGATCTGAAAGGAGATCGCCTCGTCGAACGTGAACTCGGGGCCGCCGTTGAGTGCGACGAACTCCTGGCCGTTGAGCTCGAACTCGACCGCGAGCACGCTCCCCGGCTCGCCCGGGCCGGCCTCGCCGTAGCGGCTGACCCGGCCCAGCTTCGAGTTGGGGAAGATCGAGACGTAGTAGCTCGCCGCCTCCTCCGCCCGGCCGTCGAACCACAGGCACGTGGTGAACCCGGGGCCGGTCACTGCGACGGCTCCGGGGTCGGCGCCTCCGGGTCGGACTGCCAGAGCCCGAAGTCGTTGCCCTGGTCGTCCTTGCACGTCGCAAACCAACCGAAGCCGGGCACCGGCATCGGGTCGCTCGACTCCCCGCCGAGGTCCCTCACCTTCGCCGCGCCCGACTGGATGTCGTCGACGTCGAAGTAGCTCCGCGGGCCGCGTTTGCCCGGCTCCTGGCTGATCGCGACGCCGCTCTCGTCGTCGATGCGGGCCATGTGGTACTCGGACGGGCCGGGGTACGCCTCGAACTGCCAGCCGAAGAGGCCGCCCCAGAACGCCTTGGACTTCCCCGTGTCGTCGACGGGGATCTCGAAATGGACGATCTTCGTCATCACGCCTCCTGCGTCGGTTGCCTGGTCCTTCGACGCCTGCGAGGCGTGGAACTCATCGCGCTAGACGGTCGCCGCCTGCGAGCGGACGTGGTCCATGTAGCCGCGCACGTCGGCGGCCGGCTCCGAGTAGGCCTCGCCGAGCGTCTCCTCCATCCGCGCCAGGTACTCCTCGGCCCAGCCGGGGAAGTCGTAGTCGATCGCCCGCAGGAACTCGAGCGTCGCCGCCCAGCGGATGTCCGCGATCGACGGGTGGTCGCCGCCGACGAACGGCCGCCCCTCGAGGAAGAAGGCCCGGAACGCCTCCAGCGGCTCGGCGAGCGCGGCCTCGGCGTCCTTCGCGGCCTGCTCCTTCATCTCCACGGTCGCTGCCGGCGCCGTCGCGACCTCGCCCGGGTACTGGGCGAAGCCGAGGGTCGGATACGTCGCGCGCGTCATGACCGGATAGAACGTGCCGGTCAGGAAGAACATCGCGTTGTCGACCATCGCGCGCTCGCCCGGATCCTTGGGATAGAACCGGTCGAGGCCGTGCTTGTTGCA
>JACVRU010000111.1 GCA_014534295.1 Thermoleophilia bacterium
GCGCGAGCGCCGTGCTGCCGACGCGGCCCGTGGTCGTCGAACGGATGACGTTCGAGCCGGGCAAGTAACACTCTGTTACTTGTGGCAGCGCCCTGCTGATGCGCCGCTCCGACCCAAGTGACATTCTGTTACAAGGCCCGAGACCGTGACGTGGGCGGTCGTGCTCGCGGCCGGGGCCGCGACCCGCTTCGGCTCGCCGAAGCAGCGGCTGCTGCTGCCGCGCGTGCTCGAGCGCGTGCGCGCGAGCTCGGTCGACGACGCGCTCGTCGTCCTCGGGGCGCACGAGGTCGAGACCGACGCGCGCACCGTCCACTGCCCCGAGTGGGAGAGCGGCATCGGCGCGTCGCTGCGCTGCGGGCTGCGCGCTCTCCCCGAGGAGGCGCAGGCCGCCGTGGTCGTCCTCGCGGACGGACCGGACCTCGCGCCCGGCGCCGTCGACCGCGTCGTGGAGGTCTGGCGCGAGAGCGGCGCCGAGGTCGTGGCCGCCACGTACGAGGGCGTCCGCCTGCACCCGGTGCTGCTCGCGCGCTCGGCCTGGGACCGCATCCCCGACGAGGGAGCACGCGGCCTCCCGGCCCTGCTCGTGCCCTGCGAGGACCTCGGCCGGCCCGGCGACGTCGACCGGCCCGAAGATCACCGGTGAAGGGCCGCGGCCGTTCGCCAACGAGCGTGGACCGCGGCATCTACGACGAGTTCGGAGCGCTCCACAACTCTCCCAGGCAACATGCCGCCCCCCTCGAGCCGCCGCTCAGGGACCTGACTTGAGCTTCAGGATCCGCCCGTACGACGCTCGCAGGTCGTCGACGCGGATGCGGCCGTCACGTGCCGCCCGGAGCAGCGACAGGTAGACGCTCCGCGAGGCCGCCTCCGAACCGGTGACGAGGATCAGGTCCGTCCCCGCCCGGGCCGCGCGGACGGCCAGCGGATCGGTGGGGAGGCCGCGTGCGTGCGCGGTCCCGTCCAGCGAGTCCGTGATCGTGACTCCGCCGAAGTCGAGCTCGTGACGGAGCAGTCTGACGCCGATCCGGCGCGACCACCCGGCGGCGTTGAAGCGGTCGTAGGCGTCGTAGACGGCGTTGGAGAGCATGATCAGCGCCACCCGCGTGCCGCGGTACGGCTCGAGGCCCGGCCGCAGCCCGCTCCTGGAAGCCGTGATGCGGACGACGTAACGGTCGGTGTTGCGGGTCGCATAGGCGAGCCCGGGGAAGTGCTTCAGCGTCGCGAGCACGCCCGCGTCACCGAGCCCGGCCGCGAAGGCGCGGGCGAGCGCCGGCGTCGACCACGTGCGTCCCTGCCGGTAGACGAACGACGTCGGAGACGCGAGGTCGGCGACGGGCGCGAGCACGGTGTTCACGCCGAGCACGCGCAGCGCCTCCCCCGTGCGCCTGCCCTCGGTCCGGGGGGCGCTCACCTGCCCCGGAGCCGCCCTGGGCGGGGCGAAGGCCACGGTCCTCACGGCACCGCCCTCCTGGTCGACCGCGATCAGGAGCCGCGGCCGGCCGCCACGCTCAGCCGCCTGCTGCAGCGCACGCGTGGCCGAGCGCAGCTGCGCGGGCGAGGCGACGTTGAACCGGAACAGGATCACCCCACCGATCTCGCCCCGCCGCGCCCGGGCCAGCAGCGATGCCGACGGCGTCGTCCCGTCCATCCGGACGACGAGCTTCTGGCCGATCAGCTGGGCGGGCGTCGGCGACGGCGCCGCGAGGGCCGCGCTGACGGCGGCGACGGCCAGGAGCACGGCCTAGAGCGAGATGCGGAGCTGGGCGAGCTTCTGCTTGAGCTCGAGCGGCATCGGCTCGCTCGCCGCGCGGCGCACGTACATCCGCAGCTCCTCCTCGAACCTGTACGCGCGCCGGCAGTACGAGCAGTGGTCGAGGTGCTCCTCCGCCTCCAGCACCTCGGCCTCGGTCAGGACGCGGTCGAGGTAGGGCTGGAGAAGCTGTTCGCATTCGGCGCAATCGCACATCAGCCGACGGCCTCCTCTGCGAGCTGCTTCTTCAGGATACGCCGCCCGCGGTGCAGCCGGGACATGACCGTCCCGACCGGGATGTCGAGGATCTGCGCGGCCTCCGCGTAGCTGAAGTCGCCGATGTCGACCAGGACGATCACGTCCCGGAAGTCGTGCGGGACGGCCGAGAGCGCCTCGACGATCGAGTCCTGGGAGAGCCGCTCGTCGACGCGCTCCTCCTCGGTGATCTCGCCGCCTGCATCCTCGAGCCGCTCGAAGAGGTAATAGTCGCCGGCCTCGAGCGACTGGCTGTCTGGCGTCCGCTGGAGCTTCCGGCCGCGGTCGATGTTGAGGTTCGTGAGGATGCGGAGCAGCCAGGCGCGGAGATTCGTGCCCGGCCGGAACTGCTGCCAGCTCCGAAAGGCGCGCGCGTAGGTCTCCTGGACGAGGTCCTCGGCCTCCTCCCGCGTCTTGACCATGTGCCGCGCGACTCGGTAGACCTGGTCTGCAAGCTCGAGCGCCTCCTCCTCGAAACGCACGCGGTCGCGTGCCTCCCTCGCGATCCGGCGGGCGTCGGTCTCGGGCGTCGTCTCGCTCACGCGCGCGACCCTAGCACCGCCTACGTACAGGAGATCGTAACGCGCGCCACGAAGGGCCTATTCCCGCTCGCGAAAGCCGACGTGGGCCATGGCCTCGACGAGCCGGGCGCGGCTCGTCCGCTCGTCGTCCCAGGTGAGCGTCACCTGGCCGACGAGGTTCGCGTTCGCCTCCTCGAGGCCGTCGTGGCCCTGGAGCGTGGCGGCGAGGCGCATGACGCACCGCTCGCAGCGGATCCCGTCGACCTCGATCGTCTCGGTCAGCGTGGCCACGATCGCTCCACGATATCCGCCAAGGCAGCCTCCGGTCCCAGCCCGAGCTGACGGTCGGCCTCGCAGGTCGGCTCGAGCCCGAGCTCGAGCTCGGCCACGGTCACGAGCCGATCCTCGCGCGGATGCGGGAGCCGCGCTCGCGGGCCGTAGTGCGCAGCTGCCCAGCGCGCCTCCTCGTAGAGCGCCCGGTCGGCGGGCGCGGAGTCGCCGTCGAGGAGCTCGCCGCAGAGCCGGTGCAGGACGGCGACGAGCTCGACCGTGCGCTCCAGCGCCGTCGGCTGGTCGGCGATCCTGATCTCGAGCGTGCCGTAGAGCGGATGCGGCCGCACGTCCCAGTGGAGCGCGCGGAAGTCGTCGACGAGCCCGAGGCCGACCATACGCTCGACCGCGGCCTCCCACTCGACGGGCGGCGCGCCGTGGCGAGGCAGCTCGCCGAGCACCTGGGCGCGAGTCGAGAGCAGCCCGGTCTCGCGCCCGGCGAAGTAGGGCGAGTTCGCGGACAGGGCCAGCACGAACGGAAGCCAGGGCAGGAGCCCCTCGAGCACACGCAGGCACGTGGCCTGATCGGGCATGCCGACGTGGACGTGGAGGCCGTGGACGACCTGCCGGCGCGCGCTCACGCCGGCGTACTCCGCGAACTCGAGGTAGCGGGGCTCGTCGACGAGCTCCTGATCCTCGGGGACGGCGAGCGGGTGGGAGCCGCCCGCGGCGATCGCCAGCCCGTTCGCGGCGGCGGCCCGAGCGGCCTCGGCGCGCAGCTCCCGCAGCCGCTCGCCCGCCTCCCCCGGGGTCTGGCAGACGGGCGTGTTCAGCTCGAGCATGGTCGCGAACAGCTCCGTCTTGAAGCCGTCGCGGCCGAGGAAGTCGTGCACGCGGGGCACCAGCTCGAGCGTCGCCGCGTCGAGGATCATCAGCTCCTCTTCGACGCCGAGCGTGAGCGGCTGGCTAGGGGTCCAGTTCACGCAGGGCGCTTGACCCCGTGGACGGGCCGGCCGGCCGCCTCCCAGGCGTAGTAGGAGGCGCTCGGGCCGTAGTCGGGCTCGTACTGGACGATCCGCGGGTTGCGCCCGACCTCCTTCGCCCGCTGCGCGTGGCGCAGGAGATTCGGGTCGTCCGACTCCTCCCAGACGAGGATCAGGTGCGCTGCCGTCATGAACTCCGCGACGAAGTCGCAGCCGTCGGCGGGGCAGGGGAAGGGGTCGGTGGAGACGCAGTACCAGCCTTCGTGGTCGGCGAACGCGTCCTCCCACCAGGCGGTCTCCTCTTCGTCCAGCTCCTCCTCGGCGAGGAGCAGGCGCCCGGGATCGATCCACTCGACCGGTTCCACGGCGGAACCGTAGCGCCACGCGCGTTTCGTTCCGCGGGGCCCTGGAACGAGGGCCCGGAGTGCCCGAGTACGGCTACCAGCTGTCCGCGGAGGAGCACGCGCCGCTCGACCTCGTGCGCAACGCGGGGCGCGCCGAGGAGGAGGGCTTCGCCTTCGCGCTCGTCTCTGACCACTTCCACCCGTGGCTCGACCGGCAGGGCCACAGCGCCTTCGTCTGGAACGTCGTCGGCGCGATCGCCGCGACCACGGAGCGGCTCGAGCTCGGCACCGGCGTCACCTGCCCGCTGATCCGGATCCACCCGGCGATCGTCGCCCACGCGGCGGCGACCTCGGCGACGATGATGCCGGGCCGCTTCTTCCTCGGCGTCGGTACCGGCGAGAACCTCAACGAGCACGTGCTCGGAGACCGCTGGCCGGCGCCCGACGAGCGGCTCGAGCTGCTCGAGGAGGCGGTCGAGCTGATGCGGACGCTCTGGGAGGGCGGCTACCAGACGTTCCGCGGCGACCACTACGTCGTCGAGCAGGCGCGGCTCTACGACCTGCCGGACGAGCCGATCCGCGTCATGGTCGCCGCTGCGCAGCCGAACGCGGCCGAGCTCGCCGGGCGGATCGGCGACGGCCTCGTCTCGACGGCGCCCGACAGGGAGGTCGTCTCGAGCTACGGCGGCGACGGGCCGAAGTACGGGAAGGTGACGATCTGCTGGGCCGAGAGCGAGGAGGAGGCGAAGCAGACGGCCTTCGAGTGGTTCTCGAACACGGCCGCGCCCGGGGAGCTCGCAACCGAGCTCGCGCTGCCGCGGCACTACGAGCAGGTCGCGGAGGTGCTCTCTCCCGAGGACGTCGGGGAGAAGATCGCGTGCGGGCCCGACCCGGACCGCGTGCTCGAGCAGGCGAAGGAGTACGAGGACGCCGGCTTCGACCACCTCTATTTCCACCAGGTCGGCCCGGACCAGGACGGGTTCTTCCGCTTCTGGCGCGAGGAGCTGCGCGGACGCTTGTAGCATCGACTCCATGACCCTCCGAGTCGGCGATGCGAACTACGAGCTCGCCCGGCTGGAGAACGTCGAGCGGCTGCCCTACACGCTCCGCATCCTGCTGGAGAACCTGCTCCGCAACGGGGAGGACGCGAGCCCGGTCGCGGAGTGGGACCCGCACGCCGAGCCCTCGCGCGAGCTCGCGTTCCGGCCGGCGCGGATCCTCCTCCAGGACTTCACCGGGGTTCCCGCCGTGGTCGACCTGGCCGCGATGCGCGACGCGATGCGCGAGCTCGGCGGCGACCCGGCGCGGATCAACCCGCAGATCCCCTCCGAGCTCGTGATCGACCACTCCGTCCAGGTGGACGAGTTCGCGACCCGGACGGCGATCTTCCGGAACGCCGAGCTCGAGTTCGAGCGGAACCGCGAGCGGTACGCGTTCCTGCGCTGGGGGCAGACGGCATTCGCGGACTTCAAGGTCGTCCCGCCGAACACGGGAATCGTCCACCAGGTGAACCTCGAGTTCCTCGGGCGCGTCGTCGAGTCGCGCGACGGCCGCGCGTTCCCCGACACGCTCGTCGGGACCGACTCGCACACGACGATGATCAACGGCCTCGGCGTCCTCGGCTGGGGCGTCGGCGGCATCGAGGCCGAGGCCGCGATGCTCGGCGAAGCCGTCTCGATGCTCGTGCCGCAGGTCGTCGGCTTCCGGATCACCGGCGAGCTGCGCGAGGGCGCGACCGCGACCGATCTCGTGCTGACCGTCACGCAGCTGCTGCGCCAGACCGGCGTCGTCGGCAAGTTCTTCGAGTACTTCGGCCACGGCCTCACGTCGCTGCCGCTCGCGGACCGCGCGACGATCGGGAAC
>JACVRU010000120.1 GCA_014534295.1 Thermoleophilia bacterium
CGTCGCGCTCGTGATCGGCGACCACCCGAAGCGGCCGTTCCAGGCGCACGAGCTCACGGCCGACTGGACCTTCGTCCGCTTCCACCGCGGCAGCCGCGGGCGGAACGGCAACTACTCGGAGCGTGAGCTGCGCGAGTGGGCGAGGCGGATCGCGGGCTGGCGCGAGGGGGGCGACGTGTACGCCTACTTCAACAACGACTGGGAGGGCTACGCGCTCCGGAACGGGCGCCGATTGCAGCAGCTAACCTCGGAGGCGTGAGGGACGCGGTCCTGAAGGCGCTCGAGCAGGTGATCGACCCGGAGCTGCGGCGCCCGGTCACCGAGCTCGACATGGTGCGCGACGTCCACGTCGACGGCGGTCGCGTCGCGGTGACGATCGCGCTCACGGTCGCCGGCTGCCCGCTGCGGGCGAGCTTCGAGGAGCAGGTTCAGCGTGCCGTGGGCGGCCTGCCGGGGGTCGACGAGGTGGCGCTCTCCTTCGACGTGATGAGCCCCGAGGAGCGTCAGCGGCTGACGGCACGCCTGCGGGGCGGCCGGGCCGAGAAGGAGATCTCGCTCGACCCGTCCACCCGCGTGATCGCCGTCGCGAGCGGGAAGGGCGGCGTCGGCAAGTCCACGCTGACGGTCAACCTCGCGGCCGCGCTCGCGCAGCGGGGCCAGGAGGTCGGTGTGCTCGACGCAGACGTGTACGGGCACTCGATCCCCCACCTGCTCGGGATCTCCCAGAAGCCGGTGCTCGTCGACCGGATGATCGTCCCGCCGGTCAAGCACGACCTCAAGCTGATGTCGATCGGCTTCTTCCTCGACGACAACGCGCCGGTGATGTGGCGCGGCCCGATGCTGCACCGCGCCCTCGAGCAGTTCCTCTCGGACGTCCACTGGGGCGAGCTCGACACGCTGGTGGTCGACCTGCCGCCGGGGACCGGCGACGTCTCCATCTCCCTCGGCCAACTGCTCCCGCGGGCGGAGGTGATCGTCGTCACGACGCCTCAGCCGCTCGCGCAGGAGGTCGCCGCCCGCGCCGCGACGATGGCGCAGAAGACCGGCATGCGGCTGCTCGGTGTGGTCGAGAACATGAGCGGCGAGGTCTTCGGCACCGGTGGCGGGGAGGCGCTCGCCGACGAGCTCGGCCTGCCACTGCTGGGCCGGATCCCGCTCGATCCCCGCCTGCGCGAGGCCGCGGACGCGGGCCGGCCGCTCGTGACCGAGGAGATCGCCGCCGTCGCCGAGGCGCTGCCCGAGCCGGCCGGCGCGATCGCGCGGCCGCTGCCGCTCGTCGGCTAGCGCCGATGTCGACACGGGTGGGCGGGGGCGGCCTCTCTCGGCACTCCTTCTCGGGCCGCCGCCGCCGTCGGACCGCTACCTGCGGACCGATCCTGACGAGAAGCTGAAGGGCGGTCCTGTGGCTTCTGGGAGCAGCCGGTAAAGATTCGGTGATGCGCGGGGCGGCCTTCTTCGACCTGGACCGGACGCTGCTGCGCCGGTCGAGCTCGCTCGCGCTCGCGGCGCCGTTTCGCCGGCGCGGCCTGATCAACCGACGGGCGCTCCTGCGCGCGGCGCTCTGGCAGGCGCTCTTCGTCGCGCGCGGCGCGAGCGCCGAGGCCGTGCGGCGGGCCGCGGAGGAAGGCCTCGGTGTCTTGCGGGGGATGACGCCGGACGAGCTACGGGAGCTCGTCGCCGAGGCGCTGGAGCCGGTGCTCCGGCCCCTCGTCTACCGGGAGCCGGTCGTGCTCGCCCGGGGTCACCAGGAGCGCGGCGAGCCCGTCTTCATCGTCTCGGCGGCGCTTCAGGAGATCGTCGACGAGCTCGCGCGCGACCTCGCCTTCGACGGCGCGATCGGAACGGTCGCGGAGGTGGCCGGCGGCCGCTACACGGGCAGGACGCTTCACGCGCGGCACGCCGTGGGCAAGGCCGACGCGGTGCGCGAGCTCGCGGCGGCAGAGGGGCTCGATCTCGCGGCCTCCACGGCCTACTCCGACAGCCACACCGACCTGCCCTTCCTGGAGGCGGTCGGGCACCCGGTCGCCGTCAACCCGGACCGCGGGCTGCGCCGGATCGCCGCCGAGCGCGGCTGGCCGGTGCTCCGGTTCCGCACGGCCCATGCGGCCTGAGGAGGCGCGGGCGCGGCTGCGGGCGCTCGGCTTCGACGAGGCGGCGGCGGACGTGCTCTTCGCGCACTTCGCCGACGCCGAGCGGCGCGGGAAGCTCGGGCACGGTTTCTCGCGGATCGAGTGGCTCGAGGCGCTCGAGGGCGTGCGGCCGGACGCGCGACCCGAGAAGGTGCTCTCCTCCCCGGGCTTCGACCGCTGGGAGGGACGGGGGGCGCTCGGCTACCTGACGCTCGCGGCGATCTGCGCCGACCTGGAAGCGGGCCCGCCGGAGCAGGCCCGCGTGGTCGTCGCCGCAGACTGCTTCCCCACCGGGATGCTCGGCCACTACGTGCGGCGACTCGCGGAGGCGCGCCTGGTGGCGCTTCTGACGGCGACGTCGCCGGCGCGGCTGCCCCATCCCGCGGGCGGACCTCCGCTCGTCGGGACGAACCCGCTGGCGATCGGTGTCCCGGCCGCCGACGGGCCGCCGGTCGTCGTCGACGTTTCGATGGGGAAGACGACCTACGGAGATGTGCTCGCCGGGCGGGCCGACCCCGCGGATCTCGTCCCCTTCGGCGGCGAGCAGGCCCACAAGGCCTTCGCGCTCGCGCTCGGCCTCCAGCTCGTCGTCGAGTCGCAGGTCGGGGGCTTCGGGGCCTTCCTCGTCGTTCTGCACGGCGAGCTCGGGCCCGTCGATCTCGAGCGCTTCGCCGGCGTCCGCCTTCCCGGCCGCTAGGCCGAACGGCGGCTCGGCGCTCCCAGCTCCGCTTCAGGAGCTCTTCGCCCGGAGCTTTCCGAGCACGACGGGGTCGATCGCGTCCTCGCCCTCGACCCGCTCCTCGAGGTTCTCGACTCCGGCCCACTCCTCGAGCCGCTCGTAGCCGAGGAACGCGAGCCGCTCGCGGATCTCGGCGCGCAAAGCGTCGTCGATCGGGAGCCAGCGCTCCTTCGGCGTCTTGCCGAAGAGCTCGCGGTGGAGGCCGTAGAGCCGCCGCAGCTCCTCGAGCGGCCGCTCGTGGTCGTCCACGCGCAGGTCCAGGACGACGTCGGATAGCCCCGCGTAGCCGCCGTTCCGCTCGACGACGAGCAGTGACGCGGACTGCTGCCCGCGCCGGTCGCCGCCTGCGGCCTGGGCCGCGTCGAGGCAGTCGAGCAGCCGCTCGGCGAGCGGGGACCCCGCCGTCGCCTCGAACGTCTCTCCGAGCGCGTCCACCGTCTCGCCGGAGACGAGGATGTTGCCCTGGGCCGCGTACCCGGGCCCGGTTCGCCCGCCGGCCCAGTCGAGGCAGTCCTCGCCGGTGAAGCTCGCGGAGCCGCCGCTCGCGTCGACCACTCCGAGCTGCCGCTCTGCCCGGCCCTCGTCCGCGTCCGTGAGCCGGGCGGCCACCCCCGCCGCGTCGAGCCCGTCCCGCAGGAGTGCGAGTCCGTCTGGCCCGTAGCGGGGATTCGCGTACGCCTGCGTTGCGACGGCGCCTGCGCCCGGCTCGGCCCAGGGCACGACGGCGCCGACGCCGAGGAACTTCGACTGCACGGCGACGCCCCACTGCCGCGCTTCCGCGTCGAAGGCGGCGACCGAGTAGGTCACCGTCCGTACGTGAGCGCGGTCAGGTCGAGCTCGAGCAGGTCGGGCCGGTCTGCGGGGACGAGCACGGACGCGACCTCGGGCCGCGCGAGCGCGCGCTGAATCTCTCCCGGCGAGGAGGCCCTGACGACGACCGGCGTGCCCTGCTCGTGCGCCTCCCGCAGCCGGGTCGCGTCCTCCGCGTTGTCGAGCACGAGCGCCTCCTCGAGCGGCACCGCCGGATCGCCCTCGGCGGCGATCTCGGGCACCCTCCGCCCGGTCGCCCCGAACCAGCGTTCCCTCATACGTCGATCGTTTCCCCAGGGGCCGGGGAGAGAACCTCGACGCCCGGCGCGTGCTCGCGCAGCTCGTCGGGCGTGCCCTTGAGCAGGGGGAAGGTGCCGTAGTGGCAGGGGACGCAGCGCTGGACCCCGAGTAGCTCGAGCGCCACTGCCGCCTGACGCGGCCCCATCGTGAAGTGGTCGCCGATCGGCAGCACGGCGACGTCCGGCTCGAGGTGCTTGCCGATGATCTGCATGTCCGTGAAGGCAGCGGTGTCGCCCGAGAAGTAGACCTTCGTGCCGTTCTCGAACTCGATCACGTAGCCGGCCGCGTCGCCGAGGTAGATCGGCGGGCCCTCCCCGAGGAAGCCGGCGGAGTGCAGCGCCTGCGTCATCGAGAATCTGAGCCCCTCCGCCTCGACCGTCCCGCCCTTGTTCATGCCGAGCTCGCTCGCGTTCGGGAAGCCCTGCGCCTCGAGCCAGGAGGCGAGCTCGTAGATGGCGACGAGCTTCGGCGAGAACCGCTTCCCCAGGTCGAGCGCCTCGCCGACGTGGTCGCCGTGGCCGTGCGTGATCGCGATCACGTCCACGCGTTCCGGCTCCGGCTCGCCTTCCGGGAAGCTCGGGTTCGAGAGCCAGGGATCGAGGTACAGCCGCTTGCCGCCGGGCGTGTCGACGCGGAAGCTCGAGTGGCCGAGCCAGGTGAGCTGGACCCCGGGCATTCGCGCTCCGATTATCGCGCAGGAACGTCCGGCGGGAGGGCGAAGCTGCGTGGAGTGACGACGCGCGCGCTGCCGGTCGGGCTGCTGCTCCTGAGCCTCGTCCTCGACGGCCAGGGCAGCCACCGGACGAGCTTCTACGTGCTCGTCTTCGCCCTCGCCGCCGCGGCGGTCGCCGCTCTCGGCGCCTTCGGCGACCTGGTGGAGCTGCCGGGCCGCGCGCCCGGCCAGGCGCTCGCGCGCCTCGAGACCTCGTGCGCCTGCCTCGGCGCGGTGCTGGTCCTCGTCGCGGCCGCGGCCCGC
>JACVRU010000007.1 GCA_014534295.1 Thermoleophilia bacterium
CCCATGCGCAGGCGGATCGGACCGTCGGCGAGGCCGTCGAGGATCGCTGTCGCCGCCGCCAGCGCGCCCGGCGCGGTCGGGAACGAGACGAAGAACGCGTCGCCCTGCGTGTCCACCTCGACGCCGTCCTGGCGGGCGAAAGCCCGCCGCACCACGCGGCGGTGGTCCGCGAGCACCTCGGCATACCGCTCCGCCCCGAGCTCGTGGAGGAGCCGCGTCGACCCCTCGACGTCCGTGAACAGGAACGTGACCGTCCCGCGGGGAAGGTCGCTCCTACGCGGTGCCGTTCTCCCCCTCCCAGTAGTCCACGGCGTCGCCCCGGCGGAAGACGGCGAAGTCCTCGGGCCCGGTCCCCCAGCGAACGAACAGCTTGTCGCTGTCCGGCTGGCCCCCCGTTCGCGGGACCACCTGCGTCGACGCGATCAGCACGCGCCCCGGGCCGCCGACCTGGTGCGCGCCGTCCGGGCCGGCGGGGAAGCAGGCGACGTCCCCGGCGGTCAGCGTACGCTCGCCCTCCGGCGTCCGCAACGTCGGCTCGCCCGAGACGACGAGCAGCCACTCCTCCTGCCCGTCCTCGTAGTGGTAAGGCGCGATCTTCTGGCCGTCCCCGAGCTCGAACAGGCTCGCGCCGATCAGCTCGCCCGCGATCCGCTTTCGCCGCCAGCTGAAACCCGGCCGGTCGCGCTCCATCATCCAGTCCGCGTCGTCGTGGAGGTTCAGGGCTCGCCCTCCCAGTACTCCACCTTGCTGGATTCGAAGAAACGGCCGCCGCCGAAGCGGGAGCTCGCGGAGAGCTTGCCGCTGTCCGGGTAGGTGACGACATCCGGCGAGATCAGGGACGACAGCATCAGCACGCGGGCCGGCTCGTCGGCGTCGTTCCAGAACGTGTGCGCACCGTCGGGGCCGCGCCGGAAGAGGACGCAGTCGCCGGCCGCGAGGACGCGCTCGCCCTCCGGCGTCCGGACCGTGGGCGTCCCGGCGACGGCAACGAGGAGCTCCTCGTTGCCGTGGTGGAAGTGGTACGGCCAGCCCTTCCCGTGTGGAGGCAGCTCGTACATGCTGCCGCCGAGCAGCTCAGCGCCCAGCCGCGCGCCGACCCAGGCGTCCTTGAACGTGTCGCCGTCCGGCCGCTCGACGGTGTCGTTCCACTCGTCGCCGAAGACGTTGAAGAGCTCCACTACGGACCGGCGTACTCGAAGGGGCCGATCGCGAAGTACCGGCCCGAATGGTCGTACGAGATCCCGTTCGCGACGCGGAACGTCGCCGTGGCGCCGAGATCCCCGCGCTTGATCAGGATTCCCTGCGGCAGGACCACGCCGGGAAACGACTCGGCGCCGGTGACCGGGTTGCGGATCGGCGCCGCCTCGAGCTCGACGTGGTCACCCGCGCGGACGCGGCTGTGGACGCCGTCGAAGTGGACGTCGTACGCCGCCTCGTAGGGCCCGTGGACGGTTGGCCACGTCCAGGCGAGGACGCCCCAGGGACCGCCCGCCTCCCCGCCGACGAGCGTCTCGAGCGCGCGCCGCTGGTCGTCGTCGGCACGCTCGTCGACGAGGACGACCGCGACGCCGTTGCCCTCGTGGATCGCGCCCGGCCAGTCGACGTAGACGGAGAAGTTGAGCCCGTCGAGCCGGACGGCCCCGTACGAGCCGCTGTCGACGTGCCAGGTCCAGCCGCCCTCGCACTTTCCGCTGGAGGGCGGCGCGTTGAAGTTGCAGGGGCAGCCCCAGTCGCAGTTGCAGGCCACCACCATCGTCCCCTTCAGCTCCCAGGGCTCGGCCATCAGGTCAAGCCTACGACGACCGCGGCCGCCACGAGCGCGAGGCCCGTCAGCCGGGACGACAGCTGGGGGAAGGGCAGCACCTTCTGGACGAAGACGACCGCCGCGATCAGGGCAGCCCACTGCAGCCCCATCGCGGCCGCGAGCACGAGCACCGCCATCAGCCCGACGCAGCAGCCGACGCACCAGACCGCGTGCTCGACGCCAAGCCGGAAGGGCCCGTTCCGGTAGCGCTCCATCAGGAAGGAGGCCGCATTCCGGCAGCGGCGGAGGCAGGCGGACTTCACCGGCGTCAGCTCGTAGACGCCGCCGAGCGCGAGCACCACGGGCGCCGCGGGCTCGATCCCCCACTCCATGGCTGCGAACGGCACGAGCCCGATCGCGCCCCACACGGCGAGATAGCCGGCCGCCAGCGGTAAGCGCGGCCCGTGATGGAGCACGACGAGCGGGGCGATAGAGGGCAGCATCATCGCCGCCATCATCAGCGTCCAGCCGGCGAGGAAGCCGGCGAAGCCCATCGGCGGCTCGTAGCCCGCGAGCCCGAGCCAGGCCACCGCCGAGGCGCCGGAGAGCGCCGCGACGGCGGCGACGTCAGTAGCTGAAGACCGTTGCAGCCTCGCCGCCGATCCACTCCCACAGCGGCGTGGCGCCGGCGAGCTTCGCGTTGCCGACGAGCTGGGACTCGTCGAGCTTGCGCGCGCTGAAGCAGATCGGGCAGGCAAGCAGCTCGCCGCCGTTCTCGGCGTACTGCTCGAACAGACGCTCCAGGGGAGGGCAACCCTCGCAGGCGACCCCGACCGCGACGCCCGGCAGCGCAAGCCGCACGGCTTCCTTCGTCAGGAACATCGCCACCTGGTGACCCTGCTCGGCCGCGGCGTTCCCCACGAGGAACGCCACGATCACCCGCTCGGGGTCCTCCTGGCCGGTGGCCAGGTTGATCACGACCTTCTGCGCCATGTCAATCCCCCTTCGGCTTGTAGGCCTTCACCGTCGTCCCGTGGGCGCCGTACTTGATCGCCTTCTGCCGCGTGTCCTCGAACGCCGAGCGGGCGTACGTCGCGACGAGGTTCCCCGACTCGATTCGCTCGAACCCGTGTCGCTCCAGGACGCTGGCGTACTCTGCCTCCAGCAGAGCACCGGCGATTCACCCGGTCCAGAGATCGATCTTCCGCCTCCCCTCCTCGCTCACCGGCTGCTGGATGGTCACGTCGGCGAGCTGGATGCGTCCGCCGGGAACGAGCACGCGGTAGAGCTCGGCGAAGACGGCGTCCTTGTCCGGGACCAGGTCGATGACCCCGTTCGAGACCACGACGTCGAAGCTCGCGTCCGCGAAGGGGAGCCGCTCCGCGTCGGCCTCGACGAACTCGACGTTCTCCGCTCCCATCGCGTCGGCGGCCGCGCGCGCCTTCGCGAGCATCTGCGGCGTCATGTCGATGCCCGTCACTCGCCCTCCGGGGCCGACCATCTGCGAGGCCACGAGCGAGTCGGTCCCGGCGCCGCAGCCGAGGTCGAGCACGCGCTCGCCCGGCTGGAGTCGTCCGAGGGAGAACGGGTTCGCCACGCCGGCGAACGACTCGACCGCCGGCTCGGGAACGCGGGCGAGCTCCTCCGGGTAGTCCAGATCCTCCGCCCAGGCGCGGCCGGTCGGGAAGATGCGCTCGGTCTCCGGGTCGGCGGCCACCGACGCGTACGTCTTCTGGATCTCGGACCTGAGCAGGTCGACGTCGATGCCGATCTCTACGGCCATCGTGGGATGGTACGAGTCCCGCGATCAGTCGTCCAGACGAAGCTGGCGATGCCGGTTATCGTCTCCGACGATGGTTCTCTCCGAGCTCTGGGACACCACTCGGATGCGACTTCTGGTCGAGATCGAGCGCCAGGGAAGCCTGTCGCGCGCCGCGCGCGCCGTCGGGATCGGCCAGCCGAGCGCGAGCCGGCACGTTCGCCTCCTCGAGGCCGCGGCCGGCCAGCGGCTCGTGGAGCGGAACGGCCGCGGCAGCCGCCTCACCGAGAGCGGCCGCATCCTCGCCGCCCGCGCCGCCCAGGCGCTGGCCCTGCTCGCCTCCGGCGAGGAGGAGCTCGCCGAGGTCGCGGGCCTCCGGCGGGGGACGATCCACCTCGGGGCCTCCACGGCGCCCGGCGTCTACCTGCTCCCCGGGGCGCTCGCCTGCTTCCGCCGGGACTACCCGGCCGTGGCCGTCGAGGTCGAGATCGCCGCGAGCGCCGAGATCCTGCGCCGCTTGCTGGCAGGCGGCGTCCAGCTCGCCGTCGTCGGCACCGAGCCCGCCGACCCGCGGCTCGCCTTCGAGCCGCTCGCCGACGACCAGCTTATCGGCGTGGCGAAGCCCGGGCTCCTGCCGGTTCGCGACGGCGCCGTCGAGGCCGGCGCGCTGGACTCGCAGATGCTGCTCTCCCGCGAACGCGGCTCGAGCTCACGCGAGCTCGCCGAGCGCGAGCTCGCCGCGGCGGGCGTGCGGCCGGCCGGCAGCTGGGAGCTGGGGGCGAGCGAGGCGATCAAGCGCGCCGCCCGCGAGGGGCTCGGCTTCGCCTTCCTTTCCCGGCACGCGGTCGCGGAGGAGGTCGAGCGCGGTGAGCTCGAGTCGTTCCGCCTGGCCGGCCGGCCGCCGCTCGTCCGACGCTTCGCCGTCGCGCGGCTGGCCGGCCGCCCGCTCTCGCCGACGGAGCGCACCTTCGTCGACACGCTCACGCGGTGCCTGCACTCGTCGTAGCCGCGACGGCGCTCGCAGCCGCGCTCCCCCAGCAAGGCGTGCTCGTCCCCGGCGAGAGTCTGGGCGGCCTGCGGCTCGGCGCGACGCGCGCGCAGGTGACGGCCACCTGGGGAGACGACTACGGCGTCTGCCGAAGCTGCCCGCGGACCACCTGGTACTTCACCTACCGCCGCTTCGAGCCGCAGGGCGCCGGTGTCGAGCTCCGGCAGGGACGCGTGGCGGCGCTCTTCACGCTCTGGCAGCCCGCGGGCTGGCGGACGACCCGGGGCCTGCGGCTCGGCGACCAGGCGAGCCGGGTGCGGGCGCTCTACGGGCCGCTGCCGAGGACCCGCTGCGCTGGCTACGAGGCGCTGACGCTGCGGCGCGGGCGGACGTCCACCGTGTTCTACGTGCTACGCGACGAGGTCTGGGGCTTCGGGCTGCTCCGCGCCGGCCTGCGGCCCTGCCGCGAGTAGGCCTGCGCTGAGGACCTCGACCACCGTGCGCTCCGCGCGCGCGATGTCGTCCTCACCGTCCGGCAGCGAGCCGAGCACCCAGCCGGTGAGGATCTCCTCCAGCGCGCCGTAGAAGACGAACGCCGCCAGGCGGGCGTCGAGGTCGGCGCGGAGCTCGCCGCGGGCCTGCCCCGAGCGGATGATCCGCTCGATCGCCTCGAACGCATGGCCGACGTCCTCCGCTTGGCGCTGGATCGCCGGCGTCCGCGTCACCTCCCGGACGAGCACGCGGACGAGGTCGGGGTCGCGCCGCCAGGTGCGCAGCACGACGGCGGCCACCCGGCGCAGCTGCTCCCGCGCGGGCTCGCCGGACTCCTCGACTTCCTGCATCCGCGCGAGCATCGCGGTCCACGTGTCTCGGAAGACGCCCTCGAGCAGCGCGTCCTTCGACTCGAAGTAGTGGTACATGAGCCCGTGGGCGACGCCGGCCTCGGCGGCGATGTCGCCGACGCGCGCCGCGTGGAAGCCCTTGCGAGCGAAGACGCGCACCGCCGCCTCGCGGATCGAGGCGCGTCGGGACTCGGCACTCGAGCGCTCGGCCAAGGCGGCGCGAGCATATAGGTTGGCGCGCTGTGCCCCCGCTCGCCGACCTGCTCGTCGCCGACCTCTCCCGCTACCTCCCCGGCGCGTTCGCGGCCCGGGAGCTCCGGCGGCTCGGAGCGCGGGTCGTGCGCCTGGAGCCGCCGGCAGGCGACCCGATGCGTGGGACGGCGCCAGCCTGGCACGAGGCCCTGAACGCCGGCTCCGAGTCCGTCGCCTGCGACCTGAAGGCCGAGCCCGAGCTCGGCCGGGCGCTCTGCTCGTGCGCCGACGTCGTCCTGGAGAGCTTCCGCCCGGGGGTCGCGAAGCGCCTCGGCGTCGGCCCCGGCGACCTTCCGGAGACGATCGTCTACTGCTCGATCACGGGCTTCGGCGGCGAGGGGCGGCACGCGCTCCGGGCCGGCCACGACCTCAACTACCTCGGCTGGGCGGGGGTGCTCGCGGACACGGCCCCGGGCCTGCCTCCGGTCCAGGTCGCCGACCTCGCCGCGGGAGCGCTCGGCGCCGTGGCGGAGATCCTGGCCGCGCTGCTCGAGCGCGGGCGCACGGGCCGCGGCCGGCACGTCGTGGTCTCGATGACCCACGGCTCGCATCGCCTGGTCGCGCACAGGCTCGGCGGCGACCCGCTCCCCCGCCTGCTCACTGGCGGGCTGGCGTCATACCGGATCTACGCGACCGCCGACGGCCGGCGCCTGACGGTCGGCGCCCTCGAGCCGAAGTTCTTCGGCCGCCTCTGCGAGCTGCTCGGCAAGCCGGAGCTCGCCGAGCACCAGTACGAGCCGGAGGCCCAGACCGAGCTCGAGGCCGAGCTGGCGGCCGTGTTCCGGACGCGCCCGCTCGCCGACTGGCTCGCCCGGTTCGACGGCGAGGACGTCTGCGTCGGGCCCGTGGCCACGCTCGAGGAAGGAGCGGCCGAGTTCGGCGGCGAAGCGCCGAGCGTGAGGGCGCCCGCCCTCGGGGAACAGACGGAGGAGTGGAGACGACGGCTGGGGCTCTGATCGCCGCGGTGGTCCTGTCGCTGTCCGGCGCCGCTGAGCGGCCGCTGGTCCTCGTCGTCGAGAGCGCCGGGAACGTCGTTGCCGTCCACGCCGACGGGAAGCGCGTCCGTCTCGCCGCCGGGCGGGAACCGGCCCTCTCGCCCGACGGCAACTGGCTGGCGTTCGTCCGAGACGGCGACGTCTGGGTCGTCCGGCTCCCAGACGGGAGCCCGCGCCGGGTCGCCGCCGGGTCCGCACCGGCCTGGGCCCCCGACGGCCGCCTCGCCTACGCGGCCGCGGACGGCGTCCGGATCGGCGGCCGCCTCGTCGCGCCGGCGGCCTCCGAGCCCGCGTGGTCGCGCGACGGCCGGCTGGCCGTCGTCACCGAGGCCGGGATCGTCGTCGGCGGCCAGGTCGCCGTGCCGGGCGGCCGGAGCCCCGCCTTCGCGCGGGACGGGCGGCTCGCGTACGTTCTCGGCGACGGCGTTCACGTGGACGGTCTCCGCGTCTCCCCGGGTGGTCGCGATCCCGCCTGGGACCCGTCCGGCCGGCTGACGGTCGCCACGGCGGTCGGCGTGCTCGTCGACGGCGCGCCCATCCGCGGCACCCGCGCGGGCGACCGCGCGCCGGCCTGGGGCCGCCCGCCCGAGCCGCACGCGAACGACCTCCTACCCGACCTCGACCAGCGCGCCCCGACCGGCGTGACGATCGCACGCTCGGGCGGCCGCTACCGCCTCGGGTTCACGTCCGCGACCGACAACGTCGGGCCCGGCGTCCTCTGGGTCCGCGGCCGGCGGCCGAGCATGCGGTCGTACGAGATGCGCGCCGACCAGCTGGTCGAGCAGCGCGGCGGCGGCGTACGCGTCGTGCGCGGCGTCGGCCGGATCCGGTTCGTCAGCGACGCGCCCCATCACCACTGGCACTTCATGCGGTTCCAGCAGTTCGAGCTGCGACGCCGGTCCGACTTCCAGCTGCTCGCGCGCGACCGCAAGACCGGGTTCTGCTTCGCCGACCACTACGGCCTCGCGCGCCACCGGGTCAGCGCCTTCAGGGGCCCGCGGTTCCTGGGCGACTGCGGCCAGTGGCTGACCGGCCTGAGGTCCGTCGAGATGGGCACGTCCCCGGGCTACACGGACCGCTATCCGGCCCACTTCCACGGCCAGAACGTCGACCTGACGGGCATCCCGCCGGGCGTCTACGTGCTCGTCCACCGCGCGAACCCGCAGGGGGCGATCCGCGAGATCCGCTACGACAACAACGCCGCCTCGGTGCGCCTGCGCCTCTCGTGGCGGCGGGGCGTGCCGTCGGTCCGCCTGCTCAGGGTCTGCGAGCGCTCCGAGCGCTGCTGAGCCCGAGCGCGGCGGGAAGCTCGCGGAGGTCGCGCAACCGCTGCTCCCCCCACTCGGGATGGCGGTCCTCGCGGTCGATCAGGAGCCCCCGCATCCCGAGCGCGCGGGCTCCCTCGACGTCGTCCTCGAGCGAGTCGCCGACCATTGCCGCCTCCGTCGGTTCGACGCCGATCCGGTCGAGGATCGCGCGGAAGATGCTCTCGTGCGGCTTCGTCTTGCCGTGCGCCCGCGAGCTGATCGCGCCGTCGACGTCGAGGCCGTGGTGAGCGACGAACCCCTCCAGGTCGCGGCCGGTGTTCGAGACGAGCGCGATCCTGAGCCCCAGCCGGCGGAGCTCGGCGAGGGTCGGCAGCACGTCCTCGTAGAGCTCGAAGTTCGCCGCCTGCTCCCAGGCCTCGGTCATCGCCGCGGCGCACGCCCGCGCCCCCTCGGCGTCGCCGCCCATGCCCCGGACGATCCGCTCGGTGAACGCGACCCAGACCTCCTCGTCGTGCTCGAGCTCGGGATGCCGCTCGAGGGTGGCGATCGCCGCCGCGCGGGCCTCGTCGTAGCGGCTGGGATCGAGCTCGAGCCCGAAGCGGCGGCCGAGGACCCGGTAACCCTCCGGGCCGAGGTCGGGGCCCGGCTTCGCGAGCGTGAAGTCGACGTCGAAGAGGACGGCCCTGATCACACCGGGCTCGGCCACCGGTACGCGTCCGGCTGCCGCTGGGCGAGCGAGGGGAGCTTCGCGCGGACGTCCTCGAGCCGCCCGAGGTCCAGGTCGGCGGTGACGACGGCCTCCTCGTCCGGCGCGGTCGCGAGCACGAGGCCCCACGGGTCGACGATCAGCGAGCGGCCGTAGCTCCACCGCCCGGGGCGCGTCTCGCCGAACTGCGCGGCCGCCGCGACGTAGAGCTGGTTCTCGATCGCCCGCGCCCGCAGCAGCACCTCCCAGTGGTCCTTGCCGGTGTGGAGCGTGAAGTGGGACGGGACGGTGACGAGGAGGGCACCCTCCAGGGCGAGGATCCGGTACAGCTCGGGGAAGCGGAGGTCGTAGCAGACGGTCAGCCCGATCGGCCAGTCGCCGGGGCAGACGACGGCCTCCTCGCCGGGGTCCTCGGCCTCGGACTCGCGGTAGACGAGCCCGCCGACCTCGACGTCGAAGAGGTGGATCTTGCGGTAGACGGCCGCGATCTCCCCCTCCGGGTCGAAGACGACGCAGGTGTTCGAGAGCTTCTCGCGACCGTCTCGGCGCTCGGTGATCGAGCCGCCGACCAGCGTGATCCCGTGACTCCGGGCCCAGCCCGCCATTGCCGCGACCGACTCGCCGCCGTCGAGCGGCTCGGCGGCTGCATGGAGCGTCTCCGCGTCCCCGATCGCGTTCCACTTCTCGGGCAGGACGACCACCTCGGCGCCCGCCGCCGTGGCCCGCTCGACGAGCAGCTCGGCCCGTTCGAGGTTGGCGGCCTTGTCGGCGCGGCTCGACAGCTGCACGCAGGCGACGCGCATGTCTGCAGGTTACGCAGCCAGACGCTCGTGCAGGAGGCCGAGCTCGGCCGGCCGAAGCTCGAGCACCCGCCGCCGGAACTGGATCACGACCACGCCGTGCCGCGTCAGGCGCGACTCGCACTGGGCGAGCAGCGGGCGGTAGTGATCGAGCCCGTCTCCCGGGGAGATCACCGCGTCTGGCGGCTCGCCGCGAACGTCGGGCTCGTCGGCCTCCGTCTCCGGCAGGTAGGGCAGGTTGGCCAGGACGAGGTCGAGATCGCCCGGCACGGGCTCGAGCAGGTCGCCGTGGAGGATGTGCACCCGCCTGGACACGCCGAGCCGGGCCGCGTTCACCCGTGCGAGCACGACGGCCGCCTCGCTCGTGTCCGTCGCCCAGAGCTCGGCCCTCGGCGCGGCGAGCGCGAGCGCGACGGCGATCGCTCCCGAGCCCGTGCCCACGTCGGCGATGCGAAGCGGCTGCTCGCCGACGAGCTCGACCGCCCGGTCGACGAGCGCCTCCGTCGTGGGGCGCGGCGACATGACGCTGCCGGGCGCCGTCAGGAACGACGCTCCCCTGAAGAGCGCCGTGCTCATCGCGCGACCTCGCTCTCGGGCACGTGCGCGCGGATCGGGCGCTTGAGCCGTTCCTCGGTCTCCGCGTCCTGGCCGGAGAGGACGGCCCCCGCCAGGCGGCCGTCCTCGACGTAGAGGGCGAGGAACCTCTCCA
Organism: Thermoleophilia bacterium; assembly: GCA_014534295.1. GTDB lineage: Bacteria > Actinomycetota > Thermoleophilia > Gaiellales > Gaiellaceae > JACVRU01. The sequence goes on from JACVRU010000007.1 coordinate 10,064, forward strand.
GGGAGTCGTCGAAGGTACGGCCCTCGGCCTGCGACGTGTCCCCGAAGACCTTGATCGTGACGCCGAAGACCTCCGTGAAGAAGGTGGACACCGAGTCGTACCGCCCGTCGGCGCCGGCGATCGCCTTCCCGACCTCCGTCCCCTGGTAGTTCGCGTTTGACCAGTGCTCGATCCGGCGTGCCCGCCCGAACACCGGGTCGTCGAACCGCGCCGCGTCCCCGGCCGCCCAGACGTCCGGAGCGCTCGTACGGAAGGACTGGTCGACGACGATCCCGTTGTCGAGCTCGATCCCGCTTCCCTCGAGGAAGGCGGTCTGGGGGACGACGCCGATGCCGACGACGGCCAGGTCGGCCGGGAGCATCCGCCCACCCGCGGTCTCGACAGCCTCCAGCCGCCCGTCCCCCCGGAAGGAGGCGACCGACTCGCCGAGCACGAGCTCGACTCCGCGGTCGCGGTAGAGGTCGGCCAGGCCGCGGGAGAGCTCCGGCGCGTCGAGGATCGGGAACAGCGTCTCCGCGAGCTCGACGAGCGCCACCTCGACGCCGAGCGTGCGCAGCGAAGCGGCGGTCTCCATGCCGATGAAGCTGCCCCCCACGGCCACGGCGCGTCCGGCGGCCGCCGCCGCGTCGCGGATCCGGGTCGCGTCGTCCAGCGTGCGGAGCGTGAAGACGCCGTCGAGGTCGGCGCCGGGGACGTCGAGCCGGCGGGGGAAGGCCCCGGGCGCGAGCAGCAGCTTGTCGTAGGACAGCGTCTCTCCGCTGGCCAGCTCGACCCGCCGCCCTGCGGGGCGGACCGCCTCTACGGTGCGGGAGAGGAGGAGCTCGACGTCCTGGTCGGCGTAGAAGGACTCCGGCTCCACGAGCGTTCCCTCGCGGTCGGTCTCGCCGCGCAGGTAGCGCTTGGACAGAGGCGGGCGGTGGTAGGGGACGGAGTCGTCCCGGGAGACGAGCGCAATCCTGCCGCCGCCGCCCGCCTCGCGGTACGCCTTGATCGCGCGTGCGGAGGCGAGCCCACCGCCGACCACCACGAGTTCGAACTTCTTCATCGTACTCCGATGAACGTGGAGGAAGCGGGTCTCATTCCGGGATCTTGACGGCTCATTGGCTCCTGGCGGTCTCTCGCGCGGGACCCTGGGCGGATCCCCGACGACTACGTGAGTGTCCGGCTCCCAGGGTTTCTTACTCGCTCCGCGTCGGCCGCCTCCGCGCGGGGGAACCCGTGGTTCCCCCGCGCACCCGCTCCTCCACTATCGGGGTGCCCAGATTTGAACTGGGGACCTCTCCGACCCGAACGGAGCGCGCTACCAGGCTGCGCCACACCCCGAGCCCGGGAAGGTTAGCGCGGCTGCCGACGCGTTCGCAGAGTCGGTACGGTCCCGGCACAGACACGTGCGGATCTCCTCGCTACCGTCGGTCGACGAGGATCGAAGGAGCGACGAACGGAGGCGTTTCATGAACACCGTCCAGCTGATCGGGAACCTCGCCACGAAGGTGGAGCTGCGGGAGGTGGGCGACGACAAGAAGCTCGGCACCTTCGTTCTCGCCGTCGATCGCCCGGGCCAGGACCCGGGAGCCGACTTCGTCAGGATCGCGACCTGGCAACGGCAGGCGGAGGTCTGCGGCCAGTACCTGACGAAGGGCAAGCGCATCTCCGTGGAGGGCCGGCTTCGAAGCCACTCGTGGGAGGACCCCGACGGCAAGCGGCGGAGCTCGCTCGAGGTCGTCGCCAGCCGGGTCGAGTTTCTGTCGCCGAGAGAGGGTGCGTCCCCGGAGGTGATGCCGTTCGAGCCGGCCGCCGCGACATAGGAGACGACCGGCGGGGGGCGAAGAGCCGCAGGGATGGTGCGGAGCCTGCTCCGGGCGGAGGGCCTCGTCGTGTTCGTTGCGGCGATCGCCCTCTACTTCGACGCCGGCCATGGCTGGATCCTGCTCGTCGTGCTCGCGCTCGCGCCCGACCTGGCGATGCTCGGCTACCTCGCGGGGCCGCGCGCCGGAGCGATCGCGTACGACACCGTGCACGCCTACGCGCTGCCGATCGTGCTCGCGCTCGCGGGCGTCCTCGGGGGCTTCGATCTCGCCGTGCAGCTGGCGTTGATCTGGCTGGCGCACATCGGCGCCGACCGTTTGCTCGGCTACGGGCTGAAGTATCCGTCGGGCTTCAAGGACACGCACCTTCAGCGGGTCTAGAGCCCCAGCGGGTCGAGGAAGCGCTCGACCGCGTCCGCGCACGCGTCCGGATGCTCCGCGACGAGGAGGTGGCCGCAGTCCGCGATCGTCCGCAGCGGCGCGCGCAGCCTGCGCGCGTACTCGAAGGCGTCCTCGATCGGCACCTGGTGGTCGCGCGCGCCCCAGAGCAAGAGGCACGGGCAGCCGACCTCGTGCAGGTCCTCGCGAGGGTCTTCCCGCACCAGCGCGCGGGAGGCGCTGAGGACGTCCGCGTGGAGCTCGGGGCCGGTGAGCAGGCCCTCGACCGCCCGGTCGGCCAGCGCGGCCGGGTCGGAGGCGCCGAAGTAGCCGAAGACGGCATAGCGGAGCGCGCGGCCGCCCGCCACGCGAGCCCGGTGCGGTGACACGCGCCGTCCCGGCCTGGTCCGTCCCAGCAGGCCGAGCCAGAACTGCGCGCGGCGCGTGCCAGATGCGATCCCCGCAGCGGCGGCAAGCACGAGCGCCGACACTTCCTCCGGCCAGCGGAGCGCCATCCGCAGCGCGATCGCGCCGCCGAGCGAATGGCCGAGGACGGGCGCCGGGAGCATCCCTTCCAGCTCGGCCACGTGACGGACGCGGTCGGCGTAGCCGTTGAGGCTCGGCGCCGCGGGCAACGGCTCCGAGCGGCCGTGGCCGGGCAGCTCCGGGATGAGGACGCGCCGGCTTCGCGCCAGCAGCGGGCCGAGTAGCGTGAAGTTCGTCGCCGAGCCGGACAGCCCGTGCACGAGCACGAGCGGCGGCCCCTCTCCGCCGACGAAGTAGCGCATCCGGCAGGCGCGGACGTCGGCCCAGCGCTCCTCGAAGCCGGGCAGAAGCTCGGCCGTCCCGATGACCGTAGCGGCCGTCACGCCGAGCCATTATCCTTGGAGGTGCGATGGTCGAGGTTGGGAGGCGGGCCCGGTGATTCCCGCCACGACGAACGAGCGAGGCTGCGACTGAGCCCGCCTGCGCCCTGGAGCGCGGCGGGTTTTTTCGTGGCGCAACGACGGAGAGGAGCACCAGCCACATGGCGAACCACCTGACGCCCGAGGAGCTGTCCAAGGAGCTCGGCATCGACCGGCAGGAGGTCATCCGGGTCTGCCTGCAGGAAGGCGTGCCGATCTACCAGGGCAAGATCGACAAGACGCTGTTCCAGGCTCAGCTCCAGGCGATCGGCGCCGTGGAGCCGCACCACTAGCAGCCGGGGCCGCCGCTACGAGGCGGACTTCGCCCGCGACCTCGGGCGGGGCGGCGCCTTCGCCTTCTTCGGCTTCTCGGCCGGCGCCTTCTTCTGCTTCGCCTCATCGACGCTGCGGCGGAGGGCGTCCATCAGGTCGATCACAGGCGCTTCCGGCACCGGCTCCGGCTGGGCGATCTCCTCGCCGGCCAGCTTCGCCTCCAGCATCGCCCTGAGGTCGCGGCGGTACTCGTTCTCGAACTCGGCCGGCTCCCACTCGCCGACGAGGCTCTGGATCACCTGCTTCGCGAGCTCGAGCTCGGGGCCCTTGACCTCGGTGCCGCCCACCGCGTCGTCGATCTCGGCCCGGGCGCGGATGTCGTCTGCATAGAAGAGCGTCTGGAGGGCGAGGGAGTCGCCGAGCGGACGGAGCAGACAGAGGTTCTCCTTTCCCCAGAGCACGAACTTGCCGACCGCGGCCATCCCCGTGTCGCGCATCGCCTCGAGCAGGAGCACGTACGGGCGGCGCTGCGCCTCCTGGTCGGAGGGAGCGAGGTAGTAGGTGCGGTCGAAGTAGATCGGGTCGACATCGCCGAGCTCGACGAACCGGAGGATCTCGATCGAGTGCGACCGCTGGAGGGCGATCGCCTCGAGGTCGGCCTCGTCGACGATCACGTACTGGCCCTTCGAGAACTCCCAGCCCTTGACGAGCTCCTCCGACGGCACCTCGCGGTCGTGCGTCGGGCACCAGCGCTTCTGCTTGATCGGCGTGCCGCACTCCCGGTGGAGCGTGCGGAACGCGACGTCCGAGCGCTGCGTCGCCACCGACAGGCCGACGGGGATGTTGACCAGGCCGAAGCTGACTGAGCCGTTCCAGATCGTGCGCATGGGACCCCGAAGTCTAGAGGGACCAGGGCTTTTCGCCCTCGAAGCGCCGATCCCTTTAGACTCGAAGCATGGCCGTAGAGGAGCGCGAGACCACGACGACCCGTACGATCCCGTCCCTGTGGCGGCACGCGACCTCGTCGGGGCGCACCGAGCCTGCCTACCTCGTCAAGGGCGACGACGGCTGGGAGCCCGTCTCGTGGGAGGAGGCGGGGCGCCGCGTCGACGAGCTCGCCCACGGCTTCCTCTCCCTCGGCCTGAAGAAGGGCGATGCCTTCGCCATCCTCGCCTCCACGCGACTGGAGTGGGCGCTCGTCGACTTCGCCCTGGCGCAGATCGGCGTGGTCGTCATCCCGATCTACGCCACGAGCTCCGCCGCCGACTGCGCCTACGTACTCGAGCACTCCGAGTCGGTCGGCATCGTCTGCGAGACGGACGAGATGCGCGAGCGGGTCTCCGGCGTCGAGCTCGAGCATGTGCTGATGTTCGCCGACCTGGACGAGCTCGCCGCCCGCGGGCGCGAGCGCGCAGCCGAGAACCCCAGCGCGGTCGACGAGATCGCGCGCACGATCGGCGAGGACGACGTCCTGACGATCGTCTACACCTCCGGCACGACGGGGCCGCCGAAGGGCTGCGTCATGCTTCAGAAGAACTACTGGTCCGTCGTCGACTCGCTCGAGCAGATCCAGCTCAACCGCGCCGGCGAGACCGTGCTGCTGTTCCTGCCGCTGGCGCACACCTACGCGCAGCTCGTGCTCTACGACGGCGCCGGGGTCGGCTTCACGATCGCCTTCGAGCCCGACATCCTCCAGGTCGCCGAGTCGCTGCAACAGGTGAGCCCGACGGGCATGCCGAGCGTGCCGCGCGTCTACGAGAAGGTGCACGCGGCCATCGAGGCCCGGATGCGGGAGGCGACCGGCCTCAGGCGGAAGCTCGGCGCCTGGGGACTCGACGTGGGTTACCGCGTCAGCCGGCTGCGGCAAGAGGGCCGGTCGATCCCGCCGCTGCTCGCGCTGCAGCACCGGCTCGCCGACCGGCTCGTCTACTCGAAGGTGAAGGAGCGTCTCGGAGGCAACCTGAGGGCGGGCGTCTCCGGCGCCGCGCCGATCGCCGTCGAGCTGCTCGAGTTCTTCCACGCCGTCGACGTGCTCGTCCTCGAGGGCTACGGGCTGACCGAGTCCTCGTCAGGCTGCTCCGTGAACCGCGAGGACCGCTACCGGTTCGGCACCGTGGGACCGCCGCTGCCCGGGATCGAGGTGGAGATCGCCGATGACGGCGAGATCCTGATCCGGGGCGACAACGTCTTCGCCGGCTACTACAAGGACGAGGCGGCGACGCGAGCGGCGATCGACGGGGACGGCTGGCTCCACACGGGCGACGTCGGCGAGCTCGACGCAGACGGGTTCCTCCGGATCACCGACCGGATGAAGGACATCATCGTCACCGCGGGCGGCAAGAACGTAGCTCCGCAGAATCTCGAGAACGACCTCAAGCGAGCGCCGGGGATCTCACAGGCGGTCGTCGTGGGCGACCGGCGCCCGTACCTCGTCGCGCTCCTGACGCTCGAGCCCGGCGCGGAGGAGGCGGCGGCCTCGGCCGCGGTCGAGGCGGTCAACCGGGACCGGACGCGGTTCGAGCAGATCAAGCGCTACGCCGTCCTGCCGGAGGACTTCTCCGCGGAGCGCGGCGAGGTGACGCCGACGATGAAGCTCCGCCGCAAGGTGATCGTCGACCGTTTCGCCGACGAGATCGAGCGGCTCTACGGGAGCTAGAGGCGCCGGGCCCCGATGTAGGTCCGGGCGTACCAGGAGTCGCTGAGGCTGGAGATCTTGACGACGTCGCCGGTGTGCGGCGCGTGGATGAACTGGCCGCCGCCGATGTACATGCCCATGTGCCCGAGCCCGTTGAAGAAGACGAGGTCGCCGGGCGCGAGCTGCGACTTCGAGACGGGGGTGCCGAGGCCGTACTGCATCGCCGCGTTGTGCGGCAGCGAGACGCCGACCTGCGCGTAGACGTACATCGTGAAGCCCGAGCAGTCGAAGCCTGACGACGGGGACGAGCCGCCCCAACGGTACGGGACGCCTAGGTAGCGCATCGCGATCCCGACGACGCCCCCGTAGCGCGCCTCGGGAACGTCGGCCGAGAGCAGCGCCGCCTGGGCCTCCGCCGCGGGGGCCGGGTCGGGGGAGGAGCGCGTGACCCGGGCCCGCGCCTGCCGCGCCAGCGCCAGCTGGCGGGCGCGCTCGCGCTCCTGGATCTTGCGGATCTCGTCCTTGATCGTGGTGAGCAGCGCCTGCCGCTCCCGCAGCTTGCCCTCGACGAACCTGCGGTGCGCCGCGCGTTCGGCGACGACTCGCTCCTGGGCCCCGTGCGCCTTCTCCAGCTGCGCCTCGCGGTTCTTGACCGTCTCGCGGAAGGAGGCCACCTGGCGGAGGACTTCGGCGTCCTGGTCCGAGACTCGATCCACGGTCTCCAGCCGATTGAGCAGATCCTCGATGCTGGTCGCGCCGAGGATGACGTCCATCGCGGTACCGCTCGTCCCCGACGTGTAGATCGCGACGAGCCGCTGCTCGAGCAGGAGCTGTGCCTTGCCCAGGCTCTTGCGGGCGACCTTCAGCCGCACGCCGTTCCGCGCCTGCTCCTTCTGGATCTCGCCGAGCTTGATGTTGGCGAGGTTGAAGGCCTCGACCGCCTGGGCCGTCTCCGAGTCGAGCTGCCGGATCTGAGCGAGCACGGCCTCCGCCTGCGCCTCCTTGCTCTGGAGCGTCGGGTCGGCAGCCGCCCCCGCCGCGAGCATGAGACTGGCCACGGAGACCGCCGCGAGCGCAGCGAGGAAAAGGGGGAACGCCTGTCGGCGCACCGGAGAATGCTTCCGGTACGTCACAAGGTCGGCACCCTAGCAGGCGCGTCGGACGCCTGCAACGGCACAAACAGCAGGAATACGACCGAAAGTGAGGAAAGGAAGAGGCTCACAAAGTCGGGCCCTGTGGTACCGTCCGGCGCTGTGCGCGCCCGACTCGCCAGGCGCTGCGCGGCTGCGGCACTCGCCGTCGCCGGTGCGGCCGGGCTGCCCGTCGCTTCGTTGGGGGTGGACCCGGCCGAACGTGCCGAGCAGCTGAAGCAGCTCGACTCCCGGCTCGCCGCCCGGGAGCGATCCGCCGCGGCCGAGCTGTACGCGCTCGAGACCCGGCTGGAGCAGGCGCGGGGCGAGGCGGCGGCGCTCGAGCGGCAGGCGTCCGCGGCCGCCGACGCGGCCCGCGAGGCGCGAGCCCGGCTCGACGCGGCGCGGGCGACCCTGCTGGCGACCGAGCGCTTCCTCGCCGCCAGGCTCCGCCTCCTCTACGAGCAGGGCGCGACCGATCCGGTCGCGGTCCTGCTCGGCGCCGACTCCCTCGAAGCGGCCCTGGACAGCCTCGACAGCCTGCATTTCGCCGCAGAGCAGGACCGCCGGATCATCGAGCGGACGCTCGCGACCAAGCAGCGCCTCGTCCGGCTCGCGCGCAGCCTCGACCGGCGCCGGGCCGAGCTCGTGGCCATCCAGGAGGAAGCCGAGGCGAGGGCCGGCGCGCTCACGAGCGCCGCCGCGGCCCGACGAGGCTACCTCGCGCAGCTCGCGTCCGAGCGCGGCCTGAACACGTCGCGCCTCGCCGAGCTCCAGGCCGAGGTGCGTGCCGCGCGCACGCGGACGCAGCGCGCTGCAGTCCCGTCCGCCCTCGTCCGGGCGACGCCGGCGCCCGAGGCGACCCCGGTGGCCGCTGCGGGCTCTACCCTCACGGTGGTGGCGACCGCCTACGCCCTGCCCGGCCGGACCGCCACCGGGCTGCCGGTGGGGATCGGCGTCGTGGCGGTCGATCCGAGCGTGATCCCGCTCGGGACGCGGATGACGATCCCGGGCTACGGCGAGGGCGTGGCGGCGGACACCGGCGCGGCGGTGCGCGGCGCGAAGATCGACGTGTGGGTGCCGACCCACGAGCAGGCGCTTGCCTGGGGCACCCGCACCGTGACGATCACGATCCACTAGCGGATCTCGGACTACACTGCGACTGCCGGCCGTTCCCCGCCGCCGAGGAGACGCCCAGTGACGAACGCGGAGACGATCGAGGCACCCCGCAAGGCGGAGACGCTGCGGATCCTCCTGGTCGACGACCACGACCTCTTCCGGACCGGGCTGCGCAACCTGCTCGAGGAGCAGGGCGTCAAGGTGGTCGGCGAGGCGGGGACGGGCGCCGAGGCAATCCGCGGCGTGCGCGAGCACGCGCCGGACGTGGTCGTGATGGACCTGAACATGCCAGGGATGACCGGCGTGGAGGCGACCCGCCACATCGCCACCGTGTCGCCCCTGACGCGCGTCCTCGTCCTGACCATCTCCGACCAGGACGGGGACGTGATGGACGCGATCCTGGCCGGGGCCTGCGGCTACCTGCTCAAGGACGCCAGCATCCAGGAGCTCCTGCGGGGCATCGAGGCCGCCGCGATCGGCGAGTCGCTGATCTCACCCCACATTGCGGCGAAGGTGCTCCAGCGGCTGCGCGCCGCCAGCAGCGAGCCCGATCTCGAGGCCACGATTCGCGCCGAGCTCTCGGACCGCGAGATCCAGGTCCTGAAGTTGATCGCGAACGGCAACGACAACGCCCAGATCGCGGCCGAGCTGCACATCAGCCCGAAGACGGTCAAGAACCACATCTCGAACATCCTCATGAAGCTGCAGATCGAGAACCGGATCCAGGCGGCGGTCTACGCCGTCCGGAGCGGGCTGGTCTAGGACCCCGCCCGGCGCTGCCTTCGAACTAGACGGCGGAGGCGGTCCGCAGCTCGCGGGCCCGGTCCCGCAGCGAACCGAGCAGGCCGCGCAGATGCCCGAGGTCTCCCTCGACTCCGGCGAGCAGCTGCGCCACCCTCGCCAGTTCGTCCACCTCGCCCGCCGCCCGCGCAGCCTCGCCGAGGCGCCGCTCGAGCCGCCACTGCTCGGCCTCGAGGGCGAGCGCGTGGGCGTAGCCGGCGGTCAGCGTCTCCTCGAGCCGGTCGAGGGCGGCGTCGCCGGGCGAGAGCGCGAGCAGCGCGCGGATGTCGTCGATGAGGTGGCTGCGGTCGTCGGGCACGGGGGCCTCCGTGGCTCGCTCGATTATCAGCCGCGGGCGGTGGCCGGGCATGGGCCGAGCGGACTATCTTTCGCCTACCGAGGACTCATTCTTTGAAGCCGTACCTCGCCATCCTGCTCGCGGCGGCCGCAGTCGCCTCCCCGGTCTCCGCGACAGCCGCTCCGGCGCCGCTGCCGACCCGGCTCGAGCGGGCGCTCGCCGTGCCGCATGTCGACCCGGCGCGGTCGGCGGCGCTGGCGGTCGACCTGCGCAGCGGCGAGGTCGTGTTCGAGCGGAACCGCGCGCGCGCCCTTGCGCCCGCGTCGACGGTGAAGCTCGCGGTCTCCTACGCGCTGCTCGTCCGCCTCGGACCCGTCTACCGCGTCAGGACCGAGGCGCTCGGCGAGGGGGCGCTCGAGGGCGCGACCTGGCGCGGCGACCTCGTGCTCAAGGGCTACGGCGACCCGACCCTGGACAAGTGGCGGCTGCGATCGCTGGCGCGCAAGGTGGCAGCGCGGGGCATCCGGCACGTCACCGGGACCGTGGTCGCCGACGAATCCTTCTTCGACGCGAAGCGTGTCGGCCCGGGCTGGAAGCGCTCCTACTACATCAAGGAGTCGCCGCCACTCTCGGCCCTCGTGGCCGATCGCGCGCGCGAGGGCGCGCGGACGTCGAGGAGTCCGGCCCTCCACGCCGCCGACCGGTTCCGGCGGTTCTTGCGCGAGGCGGGCGTGCGGGTGGCCGGCGGCACTCGGGCCGGCGTCGCCTCGCCGGCCGCAAAGTCGCTGGCCACGGTCCAGTCGCGCCCCCTCGCCCGCTTGCTGCGGGCCGTGAACGCGGCCAGCGACAACTTCGCCGCCGAGCTGCTGCTCAAGCACCTCGGCGGCGCGGAGACCGGCAGGGGGACGACCGCTGGCGGTGCCGCCGTCGTCATGGACGCGCTCCGGGCGGCCGGGATCCCTTTACGAGGCGTCGTCGTCGCCGACGGCTCCGGCCTCTCGCTGCTCGATCGGCTCACCGTCGAGGCGCTCGCGGGGATCCTCGCCGCGGCCTGGACCGACCCGGTGCTTCGCGGCGTGATGCTCTCCACGCTGGCCGTCTCGGGCAGGCGCGGCACGCTCGAGCGGCGCCTCCGCGGGCCGGCGGTCAACGGTCGCGTGGCCGCCAAGACCGGCACGACTTCGATCTCGTCGGGCCTCGCCGGCTACGTCAGCGGCCGCTTCGCGTTCGCCATCCTCCACAACGGATCGCCGGTCTCCTTCTGGTGGGCGCGGACCGCGCAGGACCGATTCGTGAAGGTGCTGGCTAGCCAAGGAGCCTGACGAGGTCGTCCTCGTCGAGAACCGGCACGCCGGCCTTCCGCGCCTTCTCCAGCTTCGAGCCCGGGCTCTCGCCGACGATCAGCCCGGTCGTCTTCGTCGAGACCGAGTCGCCGACCCTGGCGCCGCGCTCCTCGAGCGCCCGCTTCGCCTCCTCGCGCGAGAAGCGCTCGAGCGTGCCGGTTATCACGTACGTGTGGCCCGTGAGCGGGCCTTCGACCGGCTTCTCCTCCTCCGACAGCTCGACGCTGAGGCCGAGCTCGCGGAGCTCCTGGACGAGCGCCCGGTTCTGCTCCTCCGAGAACCAGTTCGCGATCGACTCGGCGCGGTCGGGCCCGATCCCCTCGACCTCCTGGATCTCCTCCTGGCTCGCGCCGAGCAGCCGGCCGACGGTCCCGAAGTGCAGGGCGAGGTTGCGCGCCGTCACCCAGCCGACGTCGGGGATGTTGAGCCCGAACAGGACCCGCGAGAACGGCTGCTCCTTCGAGCGCTCGATCGCCTCGACGGCATTGCGGGCCGAGACCTCCCCGTAGCCCTCGAGCTCGACGAGCCGCTCCGCGGTGAGGCGATAGAGGTCAGGCATCGAGCGGAGCAGCCCCCCCTCCCAAAGGCGCCGGACGAACTGCTCGCCGACGCCCTCGATGTCCATCGCCGCCGTCACCCAGTTGATCAGCGTCTCGAGCCCGCGCGACGGGCAGGCCCGGTTCGGGCAGCGGTGCATGACCTCGCCTTCCGGCTTGACGACCTCCACGCCGCAGAGTGGGCAGCGCTCGGGCATGCGGAACGGCTTCGTCCCGCGGAGGTGCCTGCCGGCAGGCCCGACGATCTGCGGGATCACGTCGCCGGCCCGCTGGACGATCACCAGGTCTCCCTCGCGGATCTGCTTGCGGTTGATGTCCTCCTCGTTGTGGAGGGTTGCGCGGGAGACGGTCACGCCGCCGACCTCGACCGGCTCGAGGATTGCCCACGGGTTGAGCGCGCCGGTGCGTCCGACGCGGATCGCGATCTTGAGCAGCTTCGTCTGCGCGGTCATCGGGGCCCACTTGAAGGCGCGCGCGAAGCGCGGGCGGTTGTGGAGCGAGCCGAGGCGCCGCTGCTGGTCGAGGGAGTCCACCTTGATCACGATCCCGTCGATCTCGTAGTCGAGCTCGGCTCGGCGCGTCTCCCAGGCGCGGCACGCGAGCGCGACCTCCTCGATCGTGTCGAGGCGCTCGGCGTACGGATTCGTCCGGAAGCCGCGCTCGCGCAGCCACTGGAGCAGCTCGAACTGGCTCTCGAAGCCGACGCCGTCCGCGTGGCCGGTGCCGTAGACCCAGATCGACAGCGGTCGGTCGGCCGTGATCGCCGGGTTCTTCTGGCGGACCGAGCCGGCGGCGGCGTTGCGCGGGTTCGGAGCCAGCTTCTGGTTCGTTCCGGCAAGGCGCTCGTTCAGGGCGCGGAAGCCGGAGAGCGGCAGGTAGACCTCCCCGCGAACCTCGAGCACCGGCGGCGAGTCGTCGCCGAGCATCCGCAGCGGGATCGCGCGGACCGTGCGCAGGTTCGGCGTCACGTCCTCGCCTTGCACGCTGTCGCCGCGCGTCGCGCCCCGGACGAAGAGCCCGTTCTCGTACGTGAGATTCACCGCGAGGCCGTCGATCTTCGGCTCGATCACGTAGCGCACCGGCTCGTCGGTGCCGAGCCGCTTGCGAACGTCCTCTGCCCACTTGAAGAGGGCCTCGTCGGTGCTCACCTTCTCCAACGAGCCCATCTGCTCGAGATGCCGGACCTTCACGAACTTGTCCGAGGGCGGCGCCCCGACCCGCTGAGTGGGCGACTCCGAGGTGACGAGCTCGGGGTGGTTTTGCTCGAGCTGGACGAGCTCGTCGTAGAGCCGGTCGTATTCGGCGTCGGAGACCGAGGGCGAGTCGAGGACGTGGTACTCGTAGAGGTAGCGACCGAGGAGCGAGCGCAGCTCGGTGGCGCGCTGCGGGTGCTCAGAGCGCGGCAAGGAGCTCCTCCGCCGTGTGCACGAGGGCGTCCGGCTCCTCCTGCGCCAGCCGCTCCTCGTCGTGGATGCGTCCCCACGTGACCGCGACCGCGTGGACGCCCGCCGCCTTGGCGGCCTGCACGTCGAACGGCGAGTCGCCGACGTAGGCGGCCGTCGCCGGGTCGGCGCCGAGGCGGTCGAGCGCGAGCAGGATCGGGTCCGGCTGCGGCTTGTGGCGCTCGGTCTCGTCGGAGCCTACCACGGTGTCGAAGAACTCCTCCAGGCCGGCGATGACCTCGAAGGCGAGACGCACGGTGGCGAGGCGCTTCGCGGTCACGATCCCGAGCGTCGCCCCCAGCCGCCGCAGCTCCGGCAGGACGTCGAGGATCCCGTCGCAGGCCTGGAGCTCGGCGTGCAGCGGCTCGTTGTGCTCCCGGTACACGCGCACGAGCTCGTCCACGCGCTCGGGGTCGAGCGCACGCATCTGGGCGACGAGCCCCGGACCGCCGACGGCCGCCATCAGGTCCTCGTCGGGGATGCTCCGCTCGAGCACCGTCTCGGCGGCGTGCCGCATGGAGGCGAGGATGATCGCGCCCGAGTCGATCAGCGTGCCGTCGAGGTCGAAGAGGACGGTTCGGAGCCGCACGGCCTCGATGCTAGCCAGCCCGCAGCGCCTGACGGATCCGCTCCGCGAGCTCGTCCCGCTCGGCGGGAGTCAGGTCGATCACGCCGTCGTCCCACGACAACGCCGCCAGCTGCTGGCGCTCGAACGGAACGCCCGGCGGCAGCGGAGCGAGGTGCCAGTGGACGTGGCGGTTGCCCTGCTGCGAGCCGAGACTGAGCACATACAGACGCTCGGTCGGCACGGCCCGCCTGACCGCCTCGCCGACCCGGTGGACGACGCGCTGGAGCGCCGCGTACTCGTCCTCGGAGAAGTCGCCCGTGACCTGCTCGCGATGCTCGCGCGGGGCGACGATCACGTAGCCGTGGAGTGTCGGGAAGCGGTTGAGAAAGGCGATCGCCAGGTCGTCCTCGTACACGAGGGCGTGGCGCGCGTCCCGGCCGGACGCCACCTCGCAGAGGTAGCAGGCACGGCGGGACCGCTCGAGGTACTCCTCCAGGGCCGGGGCCGGGATCCTGCGCATACCCTCCTATACCATCGCCCCGTGGACGAGAGCGAGGCCCAGCAGCCCGAGTTCCAGGTCGTCGTCCGCGAGGGCGACGAGGCGGGGGTCTATTCGAACTTCCTCGGGGTCTGGCACTCCCCCTACGAGTTCACGCTCGACTTCTGCGTCACGCAACCGCCGCAGCCCTCGGAGGAGGACCCGACGCGGACGGTGATGCCCTGCCTCGTCGTCTCGAGGATCAAGATCCCGGCGACGCTGATCTTCGACGTCGTCCGCGCGCTGAACGAGAACATGACCCGCTACGAGGAAACCTTCGGCGAGATCAGGCGGCCCGGCACGGACGAAACGTGACCGAGGTCCGCCACAACCCGGACGAGCAGCGCTACGAGCTCTTCCTGGCCGAACGGCGGGTGGGGTTCCTCGACTACCGCCCCCAGGGCGAGGCGTGGGCCTTCGTGCACACCGAAGTCGAGCCGGAGCTGCGAGGCAGAGGTCTCGGTTCGCGGCTGGTCGCCGGCGCGCTCGACGACGTCCGCGGGCGCGGCGGGCACGTCGTCCCGCTCTGCTGGTTCGTCGCAGCGTTCATCGGGGACAACCCCGACTACGCCGAACTCGTCGCGGCCTAGTAGTCGACGCGCTCGAGGTAGAGGCCCCACGGCGGCGCCGTAGTGCCCGCCTCCTCGCGCGGCCGGCCCTCGAGCAACCGCGCGACCTTGTCCGGCGGCTGTTCGAGCATCGTCCCGACGAGCGTCCGGACCATGTGGCGCAGGAAGCTGTCGGCCGTGAGCTCGAGCTCGAGCGCGTCGCCGCGACGGTGCCAGGCGGCGGCTTCGACGACGCGGACGAAGACCTCGTGCTCCGTCTCGGTGGGCGTGAAGGCCCGGAAGTCGTGCTCGCCGAGCAGCAGTTCGGCCGAGGCGGCGAGCGACGTCTCGTCCAGCCGGCGCGGGATCCACCAGCTTCGTCTCGTCTCGAACGGCGAGGGCGTCGGGCGCCTGAAGATGCGGTAGCGATACGAGCGGGCCCGGGCCGAGTGCCGGGCGTGGAAGCCGTCGGGCGCCTCTGCCGCCGCGGTCACCGAGATGTCGCCCGGGAGCAGGGCGTTGAGCGCCCCCGCGGCCCGCTCGGCCGGAGGGCCGCCGTCCACGTCGACGCTGGCGACGTTCGCGAGCGCATGCACGCCCGCGTCCGTGCGGCCGGCGACGGCGAGGCCGCCCCAGCTCGGGAACAGCCGCTCGAGCGCCGCCCGCAGCTCGCCCTCGACCGTCCGTTGGCCCGGCTGGGCGGCCCA